>NZ_JBMAWR010000024.1:0-91082 GCF_048586865.1 Pseudomonas bharatica
TTTCAACTTCAACCACTTGACTCGCTGCGATCTCTCGTCAGCGGGAGGCGAATTCTACAGCGTTACAACCTGCTGTCAACTGCCTTTTTCAACCGCTTTCGGTGGAGACCGAAGTACTTCCGATACCACCTGAAACTTCTAACTCGTTGAATCTCAAGGAGTTTTCCGTTTCGACTGCGCCGGAAGTGGGGCGAATTATAGAGAGATGGAACGGGACGTCAAGCACTTATTTAAACTTTTGTTACCGAACCGCTTTTCCGCCCTGCAAAGCGCGGCAAACGCTGAAGTATGGCGGGAACCCGTGTGAGCAACAGCGCTACGCCAATCACGGCATAGACGCTCCACTCCTTCAGGTCCGCACGAACGATCCAGAGGAAATGCAGCAGTCCCAGGCCGAGAATCATATAAGCCAGTTTATGCAGGCGCTTCCAGCGCGCACCGAGCCGCCGCTGGCTGTAGCGATTGGACGTCACGGCCAGGGCCAACAGGCCGAGGAAGCCCAGAACGCCAACGATGATGTAGGGACGCTTGCGCAACTCGACCGTGAGCTGCCCCCAATCGAGACCGAGAATAAAGAAGAGGTAGGCACACAGGTGCAAGGCTATATAAGCAAAGCACCACAATCCCAACTGACGCCTGACCACGATCCAGCCCGGCCACCCGGTCATGCGCTGCAACGGCGTCATGCCCAGGGTGATCAGCAGGAAAATCAATCCGCCCAGGCCAAGGCGGTCAACCAGTACCTTGCCAGGGTCCGGCCCCAGGGCAAAGATCCAGGCCTGGTACAGCCAAAGCAATGGCCAGACCGCCGCCAGCACAAAGATACTCAGGCGAAACAGGGGATAGCGCATCAATAGTTCTTCCGCAGATCGAGACCGGTGTACAGGGAAGCCACCTCTTCGGCATAGCCATTGAACATCTGCGTCTCGCGCACATTGGGACTGAACAGCCCGCTCGGCAGTCGCCGCTCCCGTGCCTGGGTCCAACGCGGATGGTCGACGGTCGGGTTGACGTTGGCATAGAAGCCATACTCGTCAGGCGCAATCTTCTGCCAGGTGGTTTGCGGCTGCTCGGCGACCAGACTGATGCGCACGATGGATTTCACACTCTTGAAGCCATACTTCCACGGCACCACCAAGCGCAGCGGCGCGCCATTCTGGTTCGGCAGTTCGCGTCCGTACATGCCTACGGCAAGGATCGCCAGCGGATTCATCGCTTCGTCCATACGCAACCCTTCTACATAAGGCCAGTCGATCAGGGCAAACCCCGAACGCTGCCCCGGCATATGCTTGGGATCCTGCAAGGTCTCGAAACGGATGTACTTCGCCCTGGACGTCGGCTCAACCGCCTTGAGCAGTGCCGACAACGGAAAGCCCAACCAGGGAATGACCATCGACCACGCCTCCACACAGCGCAGACGATAGATACGCTCCTCCAGTTGATACGGCTTCATGAAATCTTCGAGTGCATAGCGCCCCGGCTTGCCCACCTCGCCATCGATCACCACGGTCCAGGGCGACGTCGGAAGGCTCCCGGCGTTTTCCGCCGGATCCCCCTTGTCGGTACCGAACTCATAGAAGTTGTTGTAGTGGGTCGCATCCTTGAACGGGGTGATCGCCTCGTCCTGCACATTCACTGCCTGCCAGCGCACTCCCGGCAGCTTTTCGGTGAACCAGGCAGGCGGCGAGCCCGCCTCGACATCGGCATAGCGGGAGGCCTCGGCTGCGCGCGCCCAAGCCGGGAGCCCGGCGACCGCCAGACAGGCCATGGAGGCCCCCAGAAGGGAACGACGGGAAAGGTAAAGCGACTCGGGCGTGACTTCCGACTCGGAACAGTCGGAAGCCCGGGGGAACTTGATCAGCATGATGACTCCGCAGAACCGCTGGACAGATGCAGCAGTAGACTACAGAGTCCTGAAAATATTGCAGCCCTACTCGACGCTTTTCCGCCGACGCATGCGTAACAAATATTGCGCCGGACCAGAGGCCGCATAGGCAAGGAACACCAGCAGGAGGATGCGCGGCGGATCGCTGAAGACAACCGCAAACACCAGCACCACGGCAAGGATGGCCACGAACGGCACACGCCCCTTGAGGTCCAGTTCCTTGAAGCTGTTGTACTTGATGTTGCTGACCATCAGCATGCCCGCGCCGGCCACCAGCAAGGCCACCAGGAATGAAAGCTTGGAACCCTGGATGCCGAAATCGCTGAACGCCCAGACAGTTCCTGCCACCACACCCGCCGCAGCCGGACTGGCCAGGCCGATGAAGTAGCGCTTGTCGGCCTTGCCGACCTGGGTATTGAAGCGCGCCAGACGCAATGCAGCGCCAGCGACATAGATGAAGGCGACCATCCAGCCGACCTTGCCCATGTCACCCAGCGCCCAGCCAAAGGCCAGCAATGCCGGCGCAACGCCAAAGGCGACCATGTCGGACAGGGAGTCGTACTCGGCACCGAAAGCGCTCTGGGTATTGGTCATGCGCGCAACACGGCCATCCAGGCCATCGAGCACCATGGCCACGAAAATGGCGATGGCGGCGAAGGCGAAGTACTTGCTCGCCTCCTTCGGGTCACCGGCACTCAAGGCGCTCTGGGCGCTCATCGAGTTGATGATGGAATAGAAACCGGCGAACAGGTTCGCGGTAGTGAACAGGTTAGGCAGCAGATAGATGCCGCGGTGACGGACTTTGCGTCCTTCGGCGTCATGTCCTTCTTCGACATGCTCATCGATCGGTAGCAGGCTTTCGGCGTCAGAGGCCTTGTTGGGCTCTTCGGGACGTTCGCTCATTGAGATTACCTTGCAACGGTTTGGAAAGTTTCGACAAAGGTTCGCGGCGAGGGTTCGCCGACAAACGGATGGAAAGCTTATACCAGAAGCTGACCCCCGAAATGAAAAAACGCGGCCGAAGCCGCGTTTTCATTCGCTCGAAACCAATCAGTTCTTGGTTTTGTCGACGATCTTGTTCGCCGAGATCCAAGGCATCATCGAACGCAGTTGCTCGCCGATGATCTCGATGCCGTGGGCAGCGTTGTTGCGGCGCTTGGCGGTCATCGATGGGTAGTTGGTGGCACCTTCGGAGATGAACATCTTCGCGTACTCGCCGTCCTGGATGCGCTTCAGAGCGTTGCGCATGGCCTTGCGGGATTCTTCGTTGATGACTTCCGGACCGGTGACGTACTCACCATACTCGGCGTTGTTGGAGATCGAGTAGTTCATGTTGGCGATACCGCCTTCGTACATGAGGTCGACGATCAGTTTCAGTTCGTGCAGGCACTCGAAGTAGGCCATTTCCGGCGCGTAGCCAGCTTCGACCAGGGTTTCGAAACCGGCCTTGACCAGCTCGACGGTACCGCCGCACAGAACGGCCTGCTCACCGAACAGGTCGGTTTCGGTCTCGTCCTTGAAGGTGGTTTCGATGATGCCGGTACGGCCGCCACCAACGCCAGCGGCGTAGGACAGGGCGACGTTCTTGGCGTTGCCCGAAGCGTCCTGGTAAACGGCGATCAGGTCAGGGATACCACCGCCCTTGACGAACTCGGAGCGAACGGTGTGGCCTGGAGCCTTCGGCGCGATCATGATCACGTCCAGGTCGGCGCGAGGGACGACCTGGTTGTAGTGGATCGAGAAGCCGTGGGAGAAGGCCAGGGTAGCGCCCTTCTTGATGTTCGGCTCGATTTCGTTCTTGTACAGGGTGCCCTGGAATTCGTCCGGGGTCAGGATCATGACCAGGTCGGCAGCGGCGACGGCGGTAGCGACGTCAGCAACTTTCAGGCCGTGGGCTTCAGCCTTGGCAACGGTAGCCGAACCCTTACGCAGACCGACGGTGACATCCACACCGGAGTCCTTCAGGTTGCACGCCTGGGCGTGACCCTGGGAGCCGTAACCGATGATGGCAACCTTCTTGCCCTGGATGATCGACAGATCGCAGTCTTTATCGTAGAAAACTTTCATGAAATACCCCTGTTATCTCGGCCTTGTTCAGGCCATTCGCTAATTTCGTAGAGTTAGATGCTCAGCACTTTGTCGCCACGGGCAATCCCGGTGACACCGCTACGCACGGTTTCCAGGATGGACGCAGTGCCGATAGCCTGAATGAAGCTGTCGAGCTTGTCGCTGGTGCCGCTCAGCTGCACGGTGTACACACTGGCGCTGACGTCGACGATCTGCCCACGGAAGATATCGGTGGTGCGCTTGATCTCGGCACGCTGGGCGCCAGTGGCCTTCACCTTGACCAGCATCAGTTCGCGCTCGATATGAGCACTTTCCGACAGGTCGACCAGCTTGACCACCTCAACCAGTTTGTTCAGGTTCTTGGTGATCTGCTCGATCACCTCATCATGGCCGACAGTGGTCAGCGTCAGACGCGACAGGGTCGGGTCTTCGGTTGGCGCCACGGTCAGGCTTTCGATGTTGTAGTTGCGTTGCGAGAACAAGCCGACGACGCGGGACAGGGCACCGGGTTCGTTTTCCAACAGCAGGGAAATAATGTGCCGCATATCAGGTCCGCTCCGTCTTGCTCAGCCACATGTCGCGCATCGAACCATCCTTGATCTGCATCGGATAGACGTGCTCGCTGTTATCGACCTGGATATCGATGAACACCAGGCGATCCTTGAGGGCAAAGGCTTCTTCGAGCTTGGGCTTGAGGTCCTTCAGGCTGGTGATGCGGATACCCACATGACCATAGGCCTCGGCCAGCTTGACGAAGTCAGGCAGCGATTCCATGTACGAATGGGAGTGACGGCTGTTGTAGGACATGTCCTGCCACTGGCGAACCATCCCCAGCACACCGTTGTTCAGGTTGACGATCTTCACCGGCAGGTCGTACTGCAGGCAGGTCGACAGTTCCTGGATGTTCATCTGGATGCTGCCTTCGCCGGTAACGCAGGCTACGTCTGCTTCCGGGAAGTTCAGCTTGACGCCCATGGCCGCCGGGAAACCGAAGCCCATGGTGCCCAGGCCGCCGGAGTTGATCCAGCGGTTCGGCTTGTTGAAGCGGTAGTACTGCGCCGCGAACATCTGGTGCTGGCCCACGTCGGAGGTGACGAAAGCATCGCCCTTGGTGACTTCGCACAGGGTCTCGATCACGGTCTGTGGCTTGATGACGCTGCCGTCGCCCTTGTCGTAAGGGAACAGGCCGCGGTCGCCGCGCCATTCTTCGATCTGTTTCCACCATGCATCCATCGCCGCCTTTTCAGGCTTCTCGCCGATCTCGCGAACTGCGGCGAGCATTTCGGTGAGAACGCTCTCCACCGGCCCAACGATCGGTACGTCGGCCTTGATCATCTTGGAGATCGAAGCCGGGTCGATATCGATGTGGATGATCTTGGCGCTCGGGCAGAACTTGGCCGGGCCATTGACCACGCGGTCGTCGAAGCGCGCGCCGACAGCCAGGATCACGTCGGCATGGTGCATCGCCACGTTGGCGGTGTAGCTGCCGTGCATGCCGAGCATGCCGAGGAACTGGCGGTCGGTGCCAGGGTAGCCACCGAGGCCCATCAGGGTGTTGGTAACCGGAACGTTCAGCAGTTGTGCCAGCTCGGTCAGCGCCTCGGAGCCGCCGCCAAGGATCACGCCGCCACCGGCGTAGATGATCGGGCGCTTGGCGGCGATGATCATCTCGGCGGCCTTGCGGATCTGGCCGGAGTGACCACGCACGGCAGGGCTGTAGGAACGCAGCTTGACCTTCTTCGGATAGACGTACTCGAACTTTTCAGCCGGGTTGGTCATGTCCTTCGGAATGTCCACGACCACAGGGCCAGGACGGCCGGACTGGGCCAGGTAGAAGGCTTTTTTCAGGACTTCGGGGATTTCCGAGGCGTGCTTGATCATGAAGCTGTGCTTCACGATCGGCCGGGAAATACCGATCATGTCGGTTTCCTGGAAGGCATCGGTACCGACCATGGTGCTGGGCACCTGACCGGACAGGATGACCATCGGGATGGAGTCCATGTAGGCGGTGGCAATGCCGGTGATGGCATTGGTAGCGCCAGGGCCGGAAGTTACCAGTACCACGCCGGCCTTGCCGGTGGCACGGGCATAGCCGTCCGCCATATGGGTAGCAGCCTGCTCGTGGCGAACCAGGATGTGGCTCACTTCCGGTTCCTTGAACAGGGCATCGTAAACATGAAGGAGAGCACCGCCAGGGTACCCATAGATGTGCTTAACGCCTTCGTCACGCAAGAAGCGGACGACCATTTCAGCGCCGGATAAAAGCTCCACGTTGTTCACCTCTAAAACGCCAGAATACCGTTCGCTCCGGAACGGGTCTTAATAGGTTTACTGCCAAGCAGAGCATGAGCGACGAAAATGCCACTACGTCAGCACTGACTGAGCAAGTATTGGGAGCGCCCCAAAGTGTTGCGGGGTCTTCCCACCCAGCGCGAGGTAACGCGTTGCGGGGTGTAACAGGTCGGCGCGGGTGTGCGCCTCATGATCTGCTTAGCGGGTCTGCTTCTGGCAGTCCCCCTACAGCGGACTTCGGATTGTTGTGATTCGAACTGCGCAAGTCAAGTGACTTAGCGGTTTAAATTCCGCCGCAGCGCCTTTGCCAGCCGGGCGGAAACGTTTGCCCGGCCTTGCCTGCAACGAAACGGGGCCGCAAAAGCGGCCCCGGACGATAACGGCAGGCAAATCAGGCAGATGGATTGATCAATTGGTCGAACTCGGCCAACAGCTTGCGCAATTGACGGCTTTCTTCCGGACGGTCCACATAGACCGTCTCGGCCATGACCAGGATCCCCGACGCGTTAGGCAGCGGCAGCCCCCGCTCGAGGATCTCCTTCATGCGCGGCAGGAAGATCCACTGCAGCCACTGATCGAACGCCATGGTGTCGACGGCGAACGGCACGGTGCTGGACAGTGCTTCGACGCTGGGGGACTCATCGCTCCACCAGCCCTGCACATGCAGTTCACGCTCGATCAACAGCAGATGATCGGCGATATCGAGAATGCGCGGATCCATCACTGCGGCGCCTGGGCTTTCTGCCGGGCCAGGGCGGCACCCGCAGCGTCACCCTGCTTGTCGCGAGCCTGGGCGATGATGTTCCACAGCCCGGCCTGCAGGTCGGGACGACCGTTCGCATAGGTCATTGCACGACGCGCCAGTTGCTCGGACTGGGCGGCATCCCCCTGGGCCAGGCGCACCTGGGCCAGTCGATAAAGCACCTGGGGTTCACGCGGCGCGATGCGCTGGGCGCGCTCCAGACTGGACGAGGCACCGTTGTAGTCGCCACTGCCCTGCTGTTGCTGGGCAGTGGTCAGCAGCGCGAGCACCGGACCGTCCAGTTGCTCGTCGGCCGATAGGCCACCCGAGCTGGTATTGGCCCGCGGAATACCGGTCGGCGCCGACGGCATCGTGTAGGTGCTGGTACTGCCTTGCGGCGTGTACGGCTGCGAAGTCGACGGCCCCGGGACAATCGGCCCGGTGCTGATTCCGGCCGGCGCGGTGGACGCCGGGAAGGTCTGGATTGGCGCCGCGCCGCTGCCTTGCGGGATCATCACGGTCACACCGCTGTCCTGCGGCACGGACTGGGCCTGGCTGGTACCGCTGCGCACAGGCGCGGTATTGCCGCGGTTGGCCTGGACACGCTCGCTATTGGATACCCGGGTACCGGAATCCACCACCGGGATCGAACCACGCTGCACGGTGGCGCAGCCGTTTAGCAAGGCCAGCGCCGTCAGGGCTGGAAACCACCATTTTTTCACGTCAGGTCCTCTTGGCTCTCGCCGATCAATTCATCCAGCCCTTGACCCAGTCCATGACTGACTCGGCCGGGTTCTGTTCACCGCCACAGGCCGCACCTGCAGCCGGCTCGCTTCCGCGAATATAAGGCATCTGCACCGCGCCGGGGCAGCTCGCATCGGAGCCCTGGCCGGTATGCGGATCGACCCAGGCCTGCACCACGTTGTCCGGCTGCGGCATGTCCAGCGGCAGCGGGTCGGCCTTGCGCATGAAGCTGGTCCACACCTGCAGGGCACCGGTGGCGCCGGTGAACGGCGTCTTGCCGTTGTCGTCACGACCGAGCCAGACCACTGCCAGCAGGTCCTGGCTGAAACCGGCGAACCAGCTGTCCCGCGAGTCGTTACTGGTACCCGTCTTGCCCGCCAGGTTCAGCGACGCCGGCAGCACACTGTAGACCGAGCGCCCGGTACCTTCGCGCATCACCCGCTGCATGGCGTTCTGCACCAGATAGATGGAGCCCGGATCGAAACGCTGCTGGATCTGGAACGGATAACGCTTGAGCGGCTCGCCTTCGGCGGTCAGCACGCTGCGGATACCGCGCATCGGTGTGTTGAAGCCACCGTTGGCCAGGGTCTGGTACATGGTCGCCACCTGCATCGGTGACATTCCGCCAGCGCCCAGGAGCATCGACGGGAAGGCCGGCCAGTCGACCTCGACACCCAGGCGCCCGATGGTTTTGAGCACATTCGGCACACCCAGTTCCAGGCCCAGCTTGGCCGTGGACAGGTTGTAGGAGTTTGCCAGCCCTTGGTACAGGTAGATGGTGCCATGGGCGCGGCGGTCGTAGTTCTGCGGTTTCCACACCTGGCCATCGGCGCCCTTGACCGAGAAGGGTTCATCCTGGACCCAGCTCGTCAGGGTGTACTGGCTGGGTTTCTCCAGCGCCGTCAGGTAGACCGCCGGCTTGACCAGGGAGCCGATCGGACGCACTGCGTCGATAGCCCGGTTGAAGCCGGCGAAACCGGCCTGGCGGCTGCCGATCAGGGCCTGTACTTCACCGGTTTCAGGGTTGGTCACGACCATCGCCGCTTCCACCTCGTCGGCACCCTTGCGGCCCGCAAGACGCTTGAAGGTATCGGCCATGGACGACTCGGCCTTCATCTGCAGGATCGGGTCGAAACTGGTGAAAATGCGCAGGCCTTCTTCGGTCAGGTCTTCGTCGCGATAGTCCTGGCGCAGTTGGCGCTTGACCAGGTCGAGGAAGCCGGGGAACGAGCTGTCCGCCAGGCTGCCGCGCTTGGTCACGCCCAGCGGCATTTTCTTCGCTGCTTCCACCGCTTCCGGCGTTGCCACGCCCTGCTCCGCCAGCAGATCGAGGACAAGGTTGCGCCGCTGCAGGGCACGCTCGGGATAACGGCGCGGATTGTAGTAGGACGGCCCCTTGACCATACCCACCAGCAACGCCACCTGGTGCAGCTTCAGCTCCGACAGCGGCTGGCTGAAGAAGAACTGGCTGGCCAGTCCGAAGCCGTGCACGGCACGCTGGCCATCCTGGCCGACGAAGACCTCGTTGAGGTAGGCCTCGAGGATTTCCTGCTTGTCGTAGTGCATTTCCAGCAGCACCGCCATCATGGCTTCGGTGAGCTTGCGGCTGAGGCTGCGTTCGTTGGTCAGGAAGAAGTTCTTGACCAACTGCTGGGTCAGGGTACTACCGCCCTGGCGCATGGCCCCGGAAGACGTATTGACCCAGACGGCACGGGCAATGGACTTGGGCGACACACCGAAGTGGTGATAGAAGTCGCGGTCTTCAACGGCGACCAGAGTTTCCAGCAGGTACGGCGGCACCTGGTCCAGCTTGATCAGGATGCGGTCTTCGAGATTCTTCGGATACAGGCCGCCGATCAGCAACGGTTCCAGGCGCACCACTGCCAGCTTGGCGTCGTTGGCCGCACTGAGGCCGGCAACGTAGTCACCGGAGAAACGCACGCGGACCTTCTGTGCCGGCTCCATGCCCTCATAGAACTGGAATCCGCGGGTGTTCAGGTCGACGGTATTGCCGTTCACCGCTGCCGCGCCCGGGCCGTTGGCCACGCTTTCACGGCGATAGCCAAGGGCGTCGAGTTCAACCAGGAAATCGTCCCTGCTCAGCTTCTGGCCAACGAAAAGCTCCAGCGGCCGCGCGTAGACCTTGGCCGGAATGGTCCAGCGCTTGCCGGAGAATTTCTCCTGGACGACGGCATCGAGATAGACGGCGAAGCCGGCCAGCACCACAAGACCGACCAGGCTGAGCTTGATGACCCAGCCGAGCCAGGCGCGGGAGCGGCTGGACGCTTGTTTTTTGGGGGTACGGGAAGATCGGGTACGTGTCATGGGCGCGGATTATACGCACTTTATCGTTCATCGACAGACGCCCCCCGGCGGTTTCCAGACGGCATGCTTGCCGCCATAATGACCGATTAGAATCCCCTTTTCCCCGGAAGGATCGCCCGTGACCCAAGCCTTGATCGCAGCCCTGCAGAACCCAGCCCTGTACCCGCATCCAGTGAAGGATTTCCGGGTTATCGAGACGCACATTTCCTGGGTCGTGCTCACTGGCGATTACGCCTACAAGATCAAGAAGCCGATGAATTTCGGCTTTCTCGATTTCACCGAGCTGTCCAGTCGCGAGCACTTCTGCAACGAAGAATTGCGCCTCAACAAACGCCTGACCGATGGCCTGTACCTGGATGTCCTGCCGATCACCGGCAGCGCCGAGGCCCCGCAGCTCGGTGGCGAAGGCGAAGCGATCGAGTTCGCCCTGAAGATGCGCCAGTTCCCCCAGGAGCAGATGCTCAGCACCCTCCAGGCCAATGGCGAACTGACCGCCGCGCACATCGACCAGATGGCCAGGCAGATTGCCGAATTCCACCTCCAGGCCCCGCGCGTTGCCGTCGAACATCCGCTGGGCACACCGGAAAGCGTGATGGCGCCGGTGGAACAGAACTTCGAACAGATCCGCCCTTTCCTCAGCGACAAGGCCGACCTGCAACAACTCGATGCACTGCAGGCCTGGGCCCGCAGCAATTTCGACCGCCTGCACCCGCTGCTGGAAGCGCGCAAGGCACAAGGATTCATCCGTGAGTGCCACGGCGATATCCACCTGGGCAACGCAACCGTCATCGACGGCAAGGTGGTGATCTTCGATTGCATCGAATTCAACGAGCCATTCCGCCTGACCGACGTCTACGCCGACACAGCCTTCCTGGCAATGGACCTCGAAGACCGTGGCCTGAAATGCCTGGCGCGGCGCTTCATCAGCCAGTACCTGGAATTGACCGGCGATTACGCCGGCCTGGAACTGCTCAACTTCTACAAGGCCTACCGCGCCCTGGTCCGGGCCAAGGTCGCCCTGTTCAGCATGCCGGCAGATGCCGACGGCGTGCAGCGTGCCACGACCCTGCGTCAGTACCGCAACTACGCCAACCTGGCCGAAAGCTACAGCGCCATTCCTTCGCGCTTGCTGGCCATCACCCACGGCGTTTCCGCGGTCGGCAAAAGCCATGTGGCCATGCGTCTGGTCGAGGCGCTCGGTGCCATCCGCCTGCGCTCGGACGTGGAGCGCAAGCGCATGTTCGGAGAGCAGGCCGGCGAGGCGACTGGCGAACTGCAAGCCGGCATCTATAGCAGCGACGCCAGCCAGGCCACGTATGAGCGCCTGCACCAACTGGCTGCGATGATCCTGCGCGCCGGCTTCCCGGTGGTGATCGATGCCACGTACCTGAAGCAGCCGCAGCGCGCTGCCGCAGCCGACGTCGCCAGCGAGACCGGGGTGCCCTTCCTTATCCTCGACTGCAACGCCCCGGATGCGGTGATCGCCAGCTGGCTGGCGCAGCGCCAGGCGGACCGGACCGACCCTTCCGACGCGACCCTGGAAGTCATTGCTGCCCAGCAGGTCAGCCGCGACCCACTGAATGCCGAAGAGCAACTGCACAGCAAGCGCGTGGAAACCAACGAAAGCGACAGCCTCGACAAGCTCATCGAGCAGATCCGTCAGCGCCTGCCCGGCTTGTAATCCTGCATAGGCGTGAAGCAGTCCACACTTCACGCCTCTGCTCCGGGGCTTTCCGGAGAGCGTGACACTATAATGCCAGTATCCGGCCACCTCCTTCGGCCGATCACGAGGCGCTCATCATGAATCAACCACGGCTACTGGACAGTTCGCTGTTTGCATTGATTCGCAACGAGGACATCACGGGTTTCAACCGCGAAAAACCCAAGGACGCCAGCATCGATTTCCGCGGGGGTGACTTCCGCGGGCTTGACCTGCGTGACCTCGACACCAGCGGCATCGATTTCCGTGACGCCTACTTCCGCGCTGCCGACCTCCGCGGCCTTGACTTGCGGGATGTGCCCCTCGAAGGCGCCAGCCTGGCCCACGCGCAGATCTCGGGCACCTATTTTCCGGCTGATCTGAGCGCCGACGAGATCCTCATGTCGGTGAAGTACGGTACCCGCATGCGTTATCGTCCGCGCTAGGCTCTGTTCGGAAGCCTTGAGCCCTCCTCGACGCCCGACCTGGGCGACATTCCCAACGGCACTGGCAAATAGCCGCGTTATTGCCAAGTGCCGCTACACTGCTGAGTGATATTCCGCGACTTCCTCCACCAGACCCGTTCAGCCGGCGCAAGGAGGCTTGATGAACGATGAACTCCAGCACCTGAAGAATCTTGGCAAGACCTCGGCACAGTGGCTGCACGCGGTAGGTATCCACAGCGCATCCGACCTGCGTCGCCTTGGCGCGGTGGATGCCTATCGGGCGGTACGCACACGGGGCTTCCGGGCATCGAAGGTGCTGCTTTACGCCATTGAAGGCGCGTTGCTGGATGTGCACTGGAACGATATCCCCGCAGAACGCAAGGAGGCGCTGAATCAACAATTGGATGCGACCAGCCTGCGGAAAAAAAACTGAGTTTTTTCGGATTGGCCCGTTGACATAGAAATGAGAATCGTTATGATTACCACAACTGGTCGCGAGACTGGTTGGATAAACTGAAAGCCCCTGGTTCGGACTCTCAGATTATCTCCTCATCAGGCTAATCACGGTTATTGACCCGGCACTTTGCCGGGTCTTTTTTTGCCTGCTCGATCGTGAACTCAGCGCAGATCGGCGCAGTAGTCCTTCTTCGGCAGGGCCGCCGTGTACCAGACGAAATCGGCCATCTGCGGGCTCACGTCCTCGCCCACCTGCGCCAGCATCAGCACCAGCGTACCCTGCTCCGCACCGAGATCAGCCAGGTGCAGCGGCACACCGACATCCTTGCGCACATGGTAGCCACCGGCCAGGAGCAGGCTCGGTGCCGGGGCAGCAAGCAGACGTTCGGCCATGCGCCGGTCACGCTGCTGTTGCACCGCAACCATGGACGGCAACTGGCTTTCGGGGAGCATGCCGCAGTGACCGTCGCGCACTTCCTCCATCAGCGCATCACGCACCGCCGCAGTGGTAGAGCGTGGGCCACCGAGGTCTGGCGGATTGCGATAGATCGCCGCCATTTCCCCGCGGTCGAGATTGGCCGCCAGGACCGGGTAGCCTTTGGCAAAGGCTTCACGAACGATCGGCGCGTAGAACGTCCAGTCCCAGCCCTGGCGCCAGTCGATGGCCTTGGCCAGGTCGCTCGGCAAAGGCTGTTGCTGACGGACCAGGTCGACCTTGACCTGCTGCGCCGGCTCGAGCATTTCCAGCAACAGGCTGCCTTGCGCCCGTCGCTGGTTCAGCGCCTGCAACAACCAACGTTGCAAGGCATGGTGATCGGGGTTGTCGTGCTGCTCACCGACCAGGACCCGCGGTACGCCCGCCAGGCGCTGGAGTAATTGCTCCGGGGTCAACGCCTTGCCACTGGCCATCTCGCGAATCAGCCCCAGTTCCGCATGCCCGCGCCCCTCGGGGCTTTGCCAGGCCGGAAGCGGCGGCAACGCAGGCGACGCAGGCATGGACTGACATCCCGCCAGCCCTCCGGCCAACAACACAACCACGCCAAGCACGCGGGACAGGGACATGGACGACTCCTATCGGGCAATGATGAGCGGATGCCCCCGCTCGGGATGAGGCTGCACCAGCACGTCGAGACCGAACACGGCCTTCAGCGCGTCCGGCTGCAGCACCACCTGGGGTGTGTCGAGGGCACGGGGCCGACCGTTCTGCAGGAGCAGGATGCGATCACAATAGCGTGCAGCCAGGTTCAGGTCATGAAGGATAACCAGTACCGCTCCGCCGTGATCGGCGAAACCGCGCACGGCTTGAAGCGTCGTGTGCTGGTGCAGGGGATCGAGCGCAGAGGTCGGCTCATCGAGCAACAGGGTTCGCCCCTGTTCGCCAGGCCAAAGCTGCGCCAGTACACGGGCCAGATGCACGCGCTGGCGTTCGCCACCTGACAGCGCCAGGTAGCTGCGTTCGGCAAGATGCAACGCGTCCGCGGCCTGCAGCGCCTCGATCACGATCTCCCGATCACGGGCCTGCCCCGTACGATGGGGCAGACGGCCCATCCCCACCACCTCCTCGACGCGAAACGCAAAGCCCAGGCTGGAGACCTGCGGCAACACCGCCAGGCACCGGGCCCTCTCCGGCCCCGGCCAGTCGGCCAGCGGACGGTCATGCAGAAGCACCCGGCCACGATGAGGCGCCAGCTCACCGCACAGGGCACCCAGCAAGGTGCTCTTTCCCGCGCCATTTGGCCCAAGCACACCCAGCACCTGCCCCGGTGTCACATCGAGGGTGATGCCGTCGAGGACGCTCGTGTGCCCGCGAATGACCTGCAGATCCCGGACCTGGAGCATCAGGCGCGCCCTCGCAGCAGCAGATACAAAAAGAACGGCGCTCCGATGAAGGCGGTAACGATACCGATCGGCAACTCGGCCGGCGCCAGCACCAGGCGTGCGGCCAGATCGGCGAACAACAGCAGCGAGGCACCCGCCAGCAGCGAGGCCGGCAGCAGGACCCGGTGGTCAGGCCCGGCCAGCAAGCGGATCAGATGGGGCACGACAAGGCCGATGAAGCCGATCAGGCCGGCCGCCGCCACCGCTGCACCAACGCCCAGGGCAGTGCAGAAGACCAGTTCGCGCTTGAGCTTTTCTACCTCGAAGCCCAGGTGGCGCGCCTCGGACTCGCCCAGCAGCATGGCATTGAGTGCCTCGGCGCGGCGCGGCAGCCAAAGCGCCACGCCGGTCGCCACCAGCACCAGCGGCCATAGGCGCTGGTAACTGGCGCCGTTGAGGCTGCCCAGGTTCCAGAAGGTCAGGGTGCGCAGGGTGGCATCGTCGGCCAGATAGGTGAACAGGCCCACCGCAGAGCTGGCCAGGGCAGTCAGGGCAATACCGGCGAGCAGCATGGTGGCAACACTGGTCTGGCCGTCCTTGCGGCCGAGGCGGTAGACCAGCGCGGTTACACCCAACCCGCCGAGAAAGGCGCAGAGTGACAATAGATAGGGCGCAAAGGCTTCCGGGATGCCGCCCACCCAGGCACTGCCAACGATGGCAATCGCCGCTCCCAGCGCCGCGCCACTGGACACCCCGACCAGCCCCGGGTCCGCCAGCGGATTGCGAAACAACCCCTGCATCGCCACTCCGGCGAGCGCCAGCACTGCACCCACCGCTAGCCCGAGCAGGGTACGCGGAAGACGGATCTGCCCAAGGATCAGTTCCGCCTGTTCCAGGCCCGCGCCGTTCACGGGCAGGCCGAGCAGGCGCAGGCCGGCCCGCAGGGTGTCCATCATTGGCAGGCTGACCGGCCCGAGGGCCAGCGACAACCAGACTGCCAGCAGACACGCCAGGCCCAGTACTACAAACAGCGTGCGCGGCGTTACCAGTCGGATCATCGCGCGAGCTCGGCCCTGGCCGACGGATAGAAGGCCTGGGCCAGCGCCTGCAGGCTGGCCGGCAGACGCGGCCCGAGGCCTCCGACCAGCAGCGTCGGGTCAAGAGCGATCAAGCGCTTCATGCGCACCGCACGCGACGATGCCAGGGCCGGGTTTTCCTTGATAAGCGCCTCTAGCGCAGCATCACCGCTCAACGCGCGGTCGGCGAACACCACCACCTGGGGATTCAGCGCCGCCAGGGTCTCGGTAGAGAAGTTCTTGTAACCGTCGTTGGTCGCCAGGTTGCGTCCTCCGGCCTTCTCGATCAGCCAGTCGCCCGCAGTTCCCCTGCCGGCGATCATCGGCCTGGCGCCCGCATGGCCGACCAGCAGGATGACCCCCGGGGCATCTTCGGCGGCCCGGGCCGCGCTGATCTTCACCTGCAATGCAGCGAGCTGCCGGCGGTAATCGACGAAACGCTGTTCGGCCTGCTCAGGCTTGCCCAGCAACCGCCCCAGGAGCTTGAGATTGTCATGCACGGCATCCAGGTCGGCCTCGCTGGAAAACAGCTCGACCTGCACCCCGGCGCTGCGGATCTGCGCGAGCACCGGGGGCGGGCCCATTTCGGCGGTGCCTGCCAGCAAGTCGGGACGCAGGCTCAAAACGCCCTCGGCTGAAAGCTGGCGTTGATAACCGATGCTCGGCAGCGCCTTCAAGGATTCAGGGTGCTGGCTGGTGGTATCGACACCGACCAGGCGGGACTGCGCGCCGAGCTCGACAATCCACTCGCTCAGCGCACCACCGGCGCTGACCCAGCGTTGCGGCGGTTCCCCGGCTTGCACCGGGTTGAACACAAGCCCGAGGCAAAGGGCGACCAGGCTGGCATATCGGCGCATAAGGCAGCTTCCTGTTGATGAGGTTGGGAGTGGGATCACGGACAGGGTATAAAGACGCCCGACGCGGCCCGAGCCGGTAATTTGATAATTATTTGCATTTAGGCGTCAAGCCGACCGAATCCGTCACGGAGTTTCCCATGCACCTTCTATGTAGCGGCGTCGAACTGAGCGAAGGCCAGAGCCGTGGTTTCAACCATGAAGGCGTCGAGCTGCTGGGTGTTCGCCGCCACGGCCAGGTTTATCTATACCGCAATCGCTGCCCTCACCGTGGTATTGCGCTGAACTGGCAGCCGGACGGGTTTCTCGACAGCAGCGCCAGCCTGATCGCCTGTGCCCACCATGGCGCCCTGTTCCTGATCGAAAGCGGCGAATGCGTTGCCGGCCCCTGCGCTGGCGAGGCACTGGAAGCCCTGGACTGCCACGAGGACAGCCAGGGCATCTGGCTCAGGGATTGAGCAGTACCGGCAAGGGCCGGTCGATGCGCACCTGGCGGTTGTCCAGCGTGACACCGTAGGCCAGCACCTCGACGCCATCGAGCACGGCCGCGCGCAAGGCGATGGCGTAGCCGGGGTCGATTTCCTCCGCCGGACGTACCGCATCGACACCGGCCAGGTTCACGCAGTAGAGCTGCACGGCCCTTACGCCCTGGCGGGCCAGCGCCGCCAGTTCGCGCAGGTGTTTGGCTCCGCGCTGGGTCACGGCGTCAGGAAAGGCGGCGATGGTCGAGCCATCGAAGCCTAAGGTCACGCTTTTCACCTCGACGTAGGCCAATCCGCTGTCGTAGGTCAACTGGAAGTCGATGCGGCTCTTTTCCTCGCCATAGGGCACCTCGCGGCGCAGGGCGGTGAAGCCGGCCAGCTCGCTGATCACCCCGGCGCGCAGCGCTTCCTCGACAATCGCATTGGCCCGCCCGGTATTCACGCAAGCCAGGCGCCCTTGGGGCGTCTCGCTGATTTCCCAGGTTCCCGGCAGCTTGCGCTTGGGATCGCCGGAGCGGCTGAACCAGACCTGGCCACCCTCTTTCATGCAATTGAGCATCGACCCGGTATTCGGACAGTGGATGGTCATCCGTTCGCCGCTGGGCAATTCGATATCGGCGAGAAAGCGCTTGTAGCGTTTGAGCAGTCGCGCCTGCTCGAGCAACGGGGAAAACTCCATCAGCCTTGCCAGCTCCGCAAGCCCCGGGCAATCCGCTCCACCGCCTCGTGCAAGCGTGGCAGGCTCTGGGTATAGGCGAAACGCACATGATGGTTGGCCTGATGGCGACCGAAGTCGATACCCGGAGTGAAGGCGATGTGTTCGGTTTCGAGGAAATGCCGGCAGAAAGCGAATGCATCGCCGCCGAACTTGCTGATATCGGCGTAAAGATAGAAAGCGCCCTGCGGCTCCACGGTGATGCCGAAGCCCAGCTCGCGCAGCGCCGGCAGGAGGAAATCACGACGGCGGGCAAACTCGGCGCGGCGCTCTTCGAGGATTTCGATGGTGCGCGGTTCGAAGCAGGCCAGAGCGGCATGCTGGGCCATGCTGGGTGCACTGATGTAGAGGTTCTGCGCCAGCTTCTCCAGCTCCGGAATCGCTGCGGGCGGCGCCACCAGCCAACCGAGACGCCAGCCGGTCATGCCGAAATATTTTGAGAAACTGTTCAGGATAAACGCCTGGTCGTCGACCTCCAGCGCGCTCGGAGCATCCATCCCGTAGGTCAGGCCGTGATAGATCTCGTCCACCACCAGGTGGCCATTGTGCGCACGGGTAGCGCGGGACAGGCCGGCCAGCGCTTCGCGGTCGAGCACGGTACCGGTCGGGTTGGCCGGCGAGGCCACCAGGGCGCCAACCGTATCGTGGTCCCAGTAGCGCTCCACCAAGTCGGCATTGAGCTGATAGTTCACCTCTGGCCCCACTGGCACCAGTTGCGCGCCGCCCTCGACCAGGCGCAGGAAATGACGGTTGCACGGATACCCTGGATCGGCCAGCAGCCAGTGCTTGCCCGGATCCACCAGCAGGCTGCTGGCCAGCAGCAGCGCGCCGGAGCCGCCAGGGGTGATGAGAATCCGCTGCGGATCGATGTTCAGTCCATAGCGCTGCCCGTAGAACCCGGCGATCGCCTCGCGCAGCGCCGGCAGCCCGCGCGCGGCGGTGTAACGGGTGTGGCCGGCAGCCAGCGCCGCCTGCCCGGCTTCGACGATGGGCGCAGCGGTGGTGAAGTCCGGCTCGCCGATCTCCAGGTGGATGACATCGTTGCCGGCGGCCTGCAATTCATTGGCCCGTGCCAGCAGGGCCATCACGTGAAAGGGTTCGATGGCGCGACTGCGCGCACTGTAGGGCTGAGCCATTGGCCTTCTCTCAATCGGGACTAGACTGATGATTCTAACCGCGCGCCGCGGTGAACGTATGGATAAACCCCGCTGTCCTACCGGAGATAACCGGGAGTAGCGCACCCCGATCCTATCTGGTAAGTTCGGCGGCTCGCAGTCGCAGGGCCGGCGGTCGCCGGATATGGAAACATGCCTGCGCATTGGATCAGATGAGTGAGAGGCGGTCTATTCATGTCCACCGTAGAAAAGCAAAAAGCCGGTCATTCCATGTACGGTGTCGATGCCTATGTGGAGACCAAGGGTGAGGAGTACATGGGTGAAGCCATGAAGGCTCACTTCACCAAACTGCTCGGCGCCTGGAAAGCTGAACTGATGCAGAGCGTGGACCGCACCGTGGACCACATGAAGGACGAAGCCGCCAACTTCCCCGACCCGGCCGACCGTGCCAGCCAGGAAGAAGAATTCGCCCTGGAGCTGCGCAACCGCGACCGCGAGCGCAAGCTGATCAAGAAAATCGACAAGACACTCGACAAGATCAAGGCCGACGAGTACGGCTGGTGCGAGACGTGCGGCATCCCGATCGGCCTGCGCCGCCTGGAAGCCCGCCCCACCGCAGACCTGTGCTTCGATTGCAAGGAACTCGACGAGAAGAAGGAAAAGCAGATCGGCAAAGGCTGATCCTGACTCCTGCAGACGGGGCGCATCATGCGCCCCGTTTCATTTATACAGCCTGCATTGATCATGACCGACTCCCGCTACATCGGGCGCTTCGCCCCCACTCCCAGTGGTTTCCTGCATTTCGGCTCGCTGGTCGCGGCCCTCGCCTCCTGGCTCGATGCCCGGGCCGTCGGCGGCCAGTGGCTGCTGCGCATGGAAGATATCGACCCGCCGCGCGAGGCACCCGGAGCGCAAAAAGCGATTCTCGACACCCTGGAAAACTACGGCCTGGAATGGGATGGTGAGGTGGTCTACCAGCACGACCGCCACGGCGCCTACGCCGAAGTGATCGACCGCCTGTTCCGCCAGGGCCTGGCTTACGCCTGTACCTGTTCGCGCAAACAGCTGGAAGGTTATAACGGCATCTATCCGGGGCTATGCCGCAATCTCGGGCACGCTCAGGAAGATGCGGCGATTCGCATCCGCGTACCGGAACTGACCTACAGCTTCGACGACCGCGTACAAGGGCACTTTCAGCAACATCTGGGCAAGGAAGTGGGTGACTTCGTCATCCGCCGCCGCGATGGTCTCTATGCTTATCAATTGGCGGTGGTCCTGGACGATGCCTGGCAGGGCGTGACCGATATCGTTCGCGGCGCCGACCTGTTGGACAACACACCGCGCCAGCTTTATCTCCAGGAGTTGCTGGGGCTGTCACAACCCCGCTACCTGCACGTCCCGCTTATCGTCCAGCCGGACGGACACAAGCTGGGCAAGTCCTACCGTTCGGCACCACTGCCGGCGGAACAGGCCGCACCACTGATCCTGAGAGCCTTGCGCGCATTGGGCCAGCCTACCGACGCCGCCATGGCCGCAGCCCGCCCCGCCGAGGTGCTGGCATATGCCGCACGGCACTGGAACGCACAAGCGATTCCGCGCAGCCTGACCCTGGCCGAAGCGGAACTGCACTGAGTGCTTGCCGGAGATCGAAAAGGCCAATAGATTCAAAACCTTGGGTATTGTCCGCCGGCCCGTTTGCAGGCGCCGGCCCTTCCGTTACCATCAGCCGCGTTTTGCGCCAATAATAAATCCACTTCGCAGCGCGCAATTCCTACGAGGCCAGCATGTACATCTATCGTTTGGTCCTGCTTCTGGTCGTGGGGATCTACCTGTTCTCCCCGGCCATCATGGACTGGTGGATCGAGCCGACCGGTGCCTGGTATCGCCCTTACCTGCTCTGGCTGATCCTGATCGTCGTGACCTTTATCCTGCAGAGCCAACGTGATGCCGATGAG
The DNA here is from genome assembly GCF_048586865.1 of Pseudomonas bharatica. Lineage (NCBI taxonomy): Bacteria > Pseudomonadati > Pseudomonadota > Gammaproteobacteria > Pseudomonadales > Pseudomonadaceae > Pseudomonas > Pseudomonas bharatica. The sequence goes on from NZ_JBMAWR010000024.1 coordinate 20,672, forward strand.
CTTTAGCCTGACCCAGATGATCCTGATCAGCGCCGCCTACCTGCTGGTGCTGTTCGGCGTGGCCTGGATCAGCGAACGCGGCATGATCCCCCGGGCGATCATCCGTCATCCACTGACCTACACCCTGTCACTTGGTGTCTACGCCAGCGCCTGGGCCTTCTATGGCACGGTCGGCCTGGCCTACCAATACGGCTATGGTTTCCTCGCCTGCTACCTCGGCGTGTCCGGTGCCTTCCTGCTCGCGCCGGTGCTGCTCTACCCGATCCTCAAGATCACCCGCACCTACCAGCTCTCCTCCCTGGCCGACCTGATCGCCTTCCGCTTCCGCAGCACCTGGGCAGGCGCGCTGACCACGGTGTTCATGCTGATCGGTGTCCTGCCGTTGCTGGCCCTGCAGATCCAGGCAGTGGCCGACTCCATCAGCATCCTTACCGGCGAACCGGTGAAGAGCCGGGTGGCCCTGGCCTTCTGCGCGATGATCACGCTGTTCACCATCTTCTTCGGCTCGCGGCACATCGCGACCCGCGAGAAACACGAGGGGCTGGTCTTCGCCATTGCCTTCGAATCCGTAGTCAAGCTCCTGGCGCTTGGCGGGATTGGTCTGTATGCGCTGTACGGCGTGTTCGGCGGCCCGCATCAGCTGGAGGTCTGGCTGCTGCAGAACCAGACCGCCCTCGCCGCCCTGCACACGCCATTGCAGGAAGGACCCTGGCGCACACTGCTGCTGGTGTTCTTCGCTTCGGCCATCGTGATGCCGCACATGTATCACATGGCCTTTACCGAAAACCTCAACCCGCGCTCGCTGGTCAGCGCCAGTTGGGGCCTGCCCCTGTTCCTGCTGCTGATGAGCCTGGCGGTGCCGCTGATTCTCTGGGCCGGCCTCAAGCTGGGCGCCAGCACCAATCCGGAGTTCTTCACCCTTGGCCTGGGTATCGCCGCCAACAGCCAGGCCCTGGCCCTGCTGGCCTATATAGGCGGGCTATCGGCCGCCAGCGGATTGATCATCGTGACCACGCTGGCGCTTTCGGGAATGGCCTTGAACCACCTGGTGCTGCCCCTCTACCAGCCGCCCGCCGAAGGCAATATCTATCGCTGGCTGAAATGGACCCGGCGCGCCCTGATCGTCGCCATCATCGCGGCCGGCTTCGGTTTCTACCTGTTGCTCGGGGCGCAGCAGGACCTCGCCAACCTCGGCATCGTTGCCTTCGTTGCCACCCTGCAGTTCCTGCCGGGCGTGCTCTCGGTGCTGTATTGGCCGACCGCTAACCGGCGCGGCTTCATCGCCGGGCTGCTGGCCGGTATCACGGTATGGATGGTGACCATGCTGCTGCCGCTGGTCGGCAACCTGCAGGGTTTCTACATCCCGTTGCTGAACATGATCTACGTGCTCGACGACACCAGTTGGCACATGGCGGCAATCGCCTCGCTGGCCGCCAACGTATTGCTGTTCACCCTGATCTCGCTGTTCACCAACGCCAGCTCCGAAGAGGTCGGCGCTGCCGAAGCCTGTGCGGTGGATAACGTCCGGCGCCCGCAACGGCGCGAGCTGCACGCCGCTTCGCCGCAGGAGTTCGCCACGCAACTGGCCAAGCCACTGGGCGCCAAGGCCGCGCAAAAGGAGGTCGAGCAGGCGCTGCGCGACCTCTACCTGCCCTTCGATGAACGCCGCCCTTACGCGCTGCGCCGCCTGCGCGACCGCATCGAGGCCAACCTGTCGGGCCTGATGGGGCCGAGCGTGGCCCAGGACATGGTGGAAACCTTCCTGCCCTACAAGTCCGGCAGCGAAAACTACGTGACCGAGGACATCCATTTCATCGAAAGCCGCCTTGAGGACTATCACTCGCGCCTGACCGGCCTGGCCGCCGAACTCGATGCCCTGCGCCGCTATCACCGACAGACCCTGCAGGAACTGCCGATGGGCGTCTGCTCCCTGGCCAAGGACCAGGAGATCCTCATGTGGAACAAGGCCATGGAGGAGCTGACCGGGATTCCCGCCAAGCGCGTGGTCGGTTCGCGCCTGAGCACCATCGTCGAGCCATGGCGCGGGCTGCTGCTGGGCTTCATCAACGTGCCCGACGAGCACCTGCACAAGCAACGGCTGGCGCTGGATGGCCAGACCCGCTGGCTGAACCTGCACAAGGCGGCCATCGACGAACCCTTGGCCCCCGGCAACAGCGGCCTGGTACTGCTGGTGGAAGACCTCACCGAAACCCAGATGCTCGAAGACAAGCTGGTGCACTCCGAACGCCTGGCCAGCATCGGCCGCCTGGCGGCCGGGGTGGCCCACGAGATCGGCAATCCGGTGACCGGCATCGCCTGCCTGGCGCAGAACCTGCGTGAAGAGCGCGAGGAGGACGGGGAAATCACCGAGCTGAGCAGCCAGATCCTCGAACAGACCAAGCGCATCTCGCGCATCGTCCAGTCGCTGATGAGCTTCGCCCATGCCGGCAGCCACCAGCACAGCGACGAGCCGGTGTGCCTGGCCGAAGTGGCACAGGACGCCATTGGTCTGCTGGCACTGAACCGGCGCAACTTCGAGGTACAGTTCTTCAACCTGTGCGACCCGGAGCACTGGGTCGAAGGCGACCCCCAGCGCCTTGCCCAGGTACTGATCAACCTGCTCTCCAACGCCCGCGACGCCTCGCCCGCCGGAGCGGCGGTGCGCGTGCGCAGCGAGGCCAGCGAGCATACCGTGGACCTGATCGTCGAGGACGAAGGCAGCGGCATTCCGAAAAACATCATGGACCGCCTGTTCGAACCCTTCTTCACCACCAAGGATCCGGGCGAAGGAACCGGGCTGGGGCTCGCTCTGGTCTATTCCATCGTGGAAGAGCATTATGGACAGATCACCATCGACAGCCCGGCCGATACCAAGAGCCAACGTGGCACGCGCATCCGTGTGACCCTGCCACGACATGTCGAAGCGACGTCCGCTGTGAACTGAGACCGTCGAGAGAATTGAATCAATGCCTCATATTCTGATCGTCGAAGACGAAACCATCATCCGTTCCGCCCTGCGCCGCCTGCTGGAACGCAACCAGTACCAGGTCAGCGAGGCCGGGTCGGTGCAGGAAGCCCAGGAGCGGTTCAGCATCGCCACCTTCGACCTGATCGTCAGCGACCTGCGTCTGCCGGGTGCCCCCGGTACCGAGCTGATAAAGCTGGGTCAGGGCACACCGGTGCTGATCATGACCAGCTATGCCAGCCTGCGCTCGGCGGTCGACTCGATGAAGATGGGCGCGGTGGACTACATCGCCAAGCCGTTCGACCACGATGAAATGCTCCAGGCCGTCGCCCGTATCCTGCGCGACCGGCAGAATGCGCCGGCGGCGCCGGTGGAACGCAGCAACGCCAAGGCGCCTGCCGCGGACAAGGCGGCTGGCACGGCCAATGCCAACGGCGAAATCGGCATCATCGGTTCCTGTGCGCCCATGCAGGACCTGTACAGCAAGATCCGCAAGGTGGCGCCCACCGATTCCAATGTCCTGATCCAGGGCGAATCCGGTACCGGCAAGGAGCTGGTGGCCCGTGCCCTGCACAATCTCTCGCGTCGGGCCAAGGCGCCGATGATCTCGGTGAACTGCGCGGCGATCCCGGAAACCCTGATCGAATCCGAGCTGTTCGGCCACGAGAAGGGCGCGTTCACCGGCGCCAGTGCCGGCCGCGCCGGCCTGGTGGAAGCTGCCGATGGTGGCACCCTGTTCCTCGACGAGATCGGCGAACTCCCACTGGAAGCCCAGGCCCGCCTGCTGCGCGTGCTGCAGGAAGGCGAGATCCGCCGGGTCGGTTCGGTGCAATCGCAGAAAGTCGATGTCCGCCTGATTGCCGCCACCCACCGCGACCTGAAGAACCTGGCCAAGGTCGGTCAGTTCCGCGAGGACCTTTACTATCGCCTGCACGTCATCGCCCTCAAGCTGCCCGCCCTGCGCGAGCGCGGTGCCGACGTCAACGAGATCGCCAATGCCTTCCTCGCCCGCCAGGCGGCCCGAATCGGACGCAACGACCTGAAGTTTGCCCACGACGCCGAGCAGGCGATCCGTCATTACTCCTGGCCGGGGAACGTACGTGAACTGGAAAACGCAGTGGAGCGTGCGGTGATTCTGTCCGAGAGCCCGGAGATTTCCGCAGACCTGCTGGGCATCGATATCGAACTGGGTGACCTGGAAGACGACGACGCCTTCGACACCCTTCCGGCCATCGCCAGCCAGGCCAACGCCGCCAGCCATGAGCCTACCGAGGACCTGTCGCTGGAGGACTATTTCCAGCACTTCGTTCTCGAACACCAGGACCACATGACCGAAACCGAACTGGCACGCAAGCTCGGGGTAAGCCGCAAATGCCTGTGGGAACGCCGCCAGCGCCTGGGCATTCCACGACGCAAGAGCGGGGCCACCAGCGAAAGCTGAAAGGAGGGTGCGACACGGTGTCACCCTCATTCGGTAACACCGCGTTTCGGCCAAAAACTGTTACCTCACGGCGACGCCGTAACAGAAACCGGGGCTTACGGTAACGAAACCCCGGTTTTTTTACGCCTCGAAAATGCCCCATGACCGTGCTAACCCCTTGTTTTACTGGGCTTTGCAAAAGTTGGCACGGCACCTGCTATATGTTCGGTACAAGAACAATAACAAGCACTGCAAAACACAATAAAAATAAGACGAATCGGCTCACGCACAATAAGAACAAGACGGCGGAGGCGCAGCTAACTGATTCTTTTGGAGAGGAGTTGTGTTTGGGGCTTGCCCCACAACCAGGTAGAGAACAACAAAAACTGCACTCAAGCAGAACCTGAACTGGTTGGATCGAAAGGTCATCGCAACGTCAGCGACCAAAGCAATCCGTTTGCTCTTGTACTCCCGGTTAGGGAGACAGTCCACAGGCCCCAGGGCATTCAGTGGATCAGGGCATGAACAAAAACAAGAAGCCCGACAAAAAAACAATAAGAGCACGCAACTACTTCTTGGGGAGCTTCGGCTCCCCTTGTAGTTTCCGCCTTCTGGCACTCCCTCTGCGCAGCGTTACCAGCCCATTTCTCGGGTGCCTACACCCTTTTCCGACTAAATGCTAGAATCCGTGCCCATCATGCGGCCATTCTTCCTTTCTGGCCGAAAATTCCTTCAAACAGTGCATCCCATGCTGAAGAAGCTGTTCCAGTCTTTCCGTCCCCCGGCGCGCGTCCAGCACCACAAGCGCACCACGCCCGAGGTGATCAACCATTCGCAGCATTCGCTGCAACGTCATCAATTCAGCCGTCACGCGGTCAATATCGTCGAGCGCCTGCAAAGCGCCGGTTACCAGGCCTACCTGGTCGGTGGCTGCGTACGCGACCTGCTCCTGGGCATCACCCCCAAGGATTTCGACGTCGCCACCAGCGCCACACCCGAGCAGATTCGTGCCGAGTTCCGCAACGCACGCATCATCGGCCGGCGCTTCAAGCTGGTTCATGTGCATTTCGGTCGCGAAATCATCGAAGTCGCGACCTTCCGTGCCAACCATCCGACTGACGAAGAAGAAAACAGTCACCAGTCGTCCCGCAACGAAAGCGGCCGGATCCTGCGTGACAACGTCTACGGCACGCTGGAGGACGACGCCCAGCGCCGTGACTTCACGATCAACGCGCTGTACTACGATCCGGTCAGCGAGCGCATCCTCGACTACGCCAACGGCGTGCACGATGTGCGCAACCGCCTGGTCCGCCTGATCGGCGATCCGACCCAGCGCTACCAGGAAGACCCGGTGCGCATGCTGCGCGCCGTGCGCTTCGCTGCCAAGCTCAACTTCGGCATCGAGAAGCATACCGTGCTGCCGATCCGCGAACTGGCGCCGATGCTGCGGGAAATCCCGGCGGCGCGGCTGTTCGAGGAGTCGCTGAAGCTGTTCCTGTCCGGCCACGCTGCCGACACCTTCGAGATGCTGGTCGACCTGCAACTGTTCGACCCGCTGTTCCCTGCCAGTGCCGAGGCCCTCGAAGAGCAGCCGACCTACACCCACACGCTGATCAGCAACGCGCTGATCAACACCGACCTGCGGGTGAAACAAGGCAAGCCGGTCACCCCGGCCTTCCTTTTCGCCGCCCTGCTCTGGCCTGCCCTGCCAGCACGCGCCCTGCAGCTGCAGGGCCGCGGCATGCCGCCGATCCCGGCAATGAACGAAGCGGCCCACCAGTTGATCTTCGAACAGTGCCAGCGCATCGCCATTCCCAAGCGCTTCACCCTGCCAATCCGTGAAATCTGGGATATGCAGGAACGCCTGCCGCGTCGCAGCGGCAAGCGTGCCGACCTGCTCCTGGACAATCCGCGTTTCCGTGCCGGTTATGACTTCCTGCTGCTGCGCGAAAGCGCCGGCGAAGACACGGATGACCTCGGCCAGTGGTGGACCGATTACCAGGAGTGCAATGAAAGCGAGCGCCGCGACATGATCCGCGACCTCGGCGGCCGCGAAGACGGCAGCGGTGCCGGCCCACGCAAACGCAAGCGCAGCCCGGGCAAGCGACGTCGCGCCGACGGTGGCGCTGGCGAATGACCCAGCGCGCCTACATCGGCCTGGGCAGCAACCTGGCCAACCCCCAGGCGCAACTGCGCAGCGCCCTCGACGCGCTGGCGCAGTTGCCGGATACGCGACTGGCGGGCGTCTCGTCCTTCTATGCCAGCGATTCCCTGTCCCCGGGCCAGCCGCGCTACACCAACGCCGTGGCCGCGCTGGACACCAGCCTCGCCCCCCTCGACCTGCTCGACGCCCTGCAAGGCATCGAGGCCGACCAGGGCCGCGAGCGCAAGGAGCGCTGGGGCCCGCGCACGCTCGACCTGGACATCCTGCTCTATGCCGACCAGGTCATCGACGAGCCGCGCCTGAAAGTCCCGCACTACCACATGCACGCCCGCCCCTTCGTGCTCTATCCCCTTGCCGAACTGGTGCCCGAAGACTTCCGTCTGGCGGACCAGCGCTCTCTCGCAGAACTGCTGGCAGCCTGCCCATTCATCGGGCTGGAGCGCCTGTAGCCGGGCGCTCCCCCAGCGGTAACGTCCGTAACAGTTCCGGCGTAACAATGCGGTAACACGGCAATTGACTTCCCCCCGCGCGCTCACGACTATAGGCGTCCCGTGGCACGACCGTGCCGTAAAACAAGGCCGGGAACGGATTGACCCCAAACACCACGCTCGATGATGTGCCGTTCCAGTGGTTTTCACAGCGCCTGAACGAGGATTGCTTTTCATGCCAGACGTAACCCTGACCACTCTCCAGGCCCTCAAGGCCAAGGGTGAAAAAATCGCCATGCTGACCTGCTACGACGCGACCTTCGCCCAGGCGGCGGCCCGTGCCGGTGTCGAGATCCTGCTGGTTGGCGACTCCCTGGGGATGGTCCTGCAGGGCCACGACAGCACACTGCCGGTGACCAATGCGGAAATGGCCTACCACGTCGCCAGCGTCAAGCGCGGCAACGAAGGTGCGCTGATCCTCGCCGACCTGCCATTCATGGCCTATGCCACCGCCGACCAGGCCTTCGCCAATTGCGCCGAGCTGATGCGTGCCGGCGCGCACATGGTCAAGCTCGAAGGCGCGGCCTGGCTGGGCGAGACCGTACGCCAGCTGGCCGACCGTGGCGTGCCGGTGTGCATGCACCTGGGCCTTACCCCGCAGGCGGTCAACATCCTCGGTGGCTACAAGGTCCAGGGGCGTCAGGAAAACCAGGCACGCCAGATGCGCGCGGACGCCATCGCCCTGGAGCAGGCCGGTGCCGCCATGTTGCTGCTGGAGTGCGTACCAAGCGAGCTGGCCGCGGAAATCACCCAGGCGGTGAGCATCCCGGTGATCGGCATTGGCGCCGGCAGCGCCACCGATGGCCAGGTTCTGGTCCTGCACGACATGCTGGGCCTGTCGCTGAGCGGTCGTGCGCCGAAGTTCGTGAAGAACTTCATGGCCGGCCAGCCGGACATCCAGAGCGCCTTGCAAGCCTACGTGCAAGCGGTCAAGGACGTCAGCTTCCCCGGCAGCGAACACGGGTTCAGCGCATGAATACCGTCAAGACCGTCCTTGAACTGCGCGCCGCCGTCGCCCGTGCCCGCGGCGAAGGCAAGCGCATCGCCTTCGTGCCGACCATGGGCAACCTGCACAGCGGCCATGCCGCGCTGGTGACCAAGGCCGCCCAGCGCGCTGATTTCGTGGTTGCCAGCATCTTCGTCAACCCGTTGCAGTTCGGCGCCGGTGAAGACCTCGACAAGTATCCGCGAACCCTCGCCGCCGACCAGGAAAGGCTCCTCGAAGCCGGCTGCAACCTGCTGTTCGCCCCGACCGTGGACGAAATGTACCCGGACGGCATGGCCGTACAGACCCGGGTCAGCGTCCCGCAACTGTCCGAAGGGCTGTGTGGCGCCAGCCGCCCGGGCCATTTCGAGGGCGTGGCGACCGTGGTCAGCAAGCTGTTCAACATGGTCCAGCCGGATATCGCAGTGTTCGGCCAGAAGGACTTCCAGCAACTGGCGGTAATCCGCGCTATGGTCCGCGATCTGAACATGCCGATCCAGATCATCGGCGAGCCGACCGTTCGGGCCGAGGATGGCCTGGCGCTGTCGTCGCGCAACGGCTACCTGAATGCCGAGCAGCGTGCCATCGCCCCCGTGGTCTATCGCACCCTGAGCCAATTGGCCGATGGCATCCGCCAGGGCCGTCGCGATTTCCCGGCACTGATCGCCGAGGGTCGACAGGCGCTGACCGAGGCCGGCCTCAAGCCCGACTACCTGGAAGTCCGTCACGCCGTCGACCTGCGCCCCGCCCTCGCCAGCGACCACGACCTGGTCATTCTGGTCGCCGCCTACCTTGGCCCTACCCGCCTGATCGATAACCTGCACCTCGATCTCGAAGGCAACTAAGCTCTCGGGATACACCGGGCCAGGACGCCCGGTGAACAGGCTGAAGCGAAATGACATATCTCAATGGCTTTTGCCGGCCTGTCGCGAAATAATCCGCGACGGGCCGGTAACGGCTACACGTTCTCCGTGTCCAAGGCAGTTCAAGCAATCAAGGAACCCTGCAGCGATGGCGTATTACCGTACTCCTCATGATGTCACCGCACTGCCAGCCTGGCAGGCACTCCAGCAACACCGCGAAACCATGCAGGATTTCAGCATGCGCGAGGCCTTCAACGCCGACCCGCAGCGATTCAACCAGTTTTCCCTGAGCAGTTGCGGTCTGTTCCTCGACTACTCGAAGAACCTGATCAATGCCGAGACCCGCGACAAGCTGGTCGGGCTGGCCAATGAAGTGGGCCTGCAGCAAGCCATCCAGGCACTGTTCGCCGGCGAGATCGTCAACGCCTCCGAAGGCCGCCCGGCACTGCACACCGCGCTGCGCCGTCCGGTGGGCGACAAACTGAGCGTCAATGGCGTCAACGTAATGCCGGACGTGCATAAAGTGCTCAACCAGGTTACCGAGCTGGTCGGCAAGATCCACGACGGCCTGTGGCGCGGCTACAGCGAGAAGCCGATCACCGACGTGGTCAACATCGGCATCGGCGGCTCCTTCCTCGGCCCGGAACTGGTTTCCGAGGCCTTGCTGCCCTATGCCCAGCGCGGCGTGCGTTGCCACTACCTGGCGAATATCGACGGCAGCGAGTTCCATGAGCTGTCGGCCAACCTGCGCGCTGAAACCACGCTGTTCATCGTTTCCTCGAAATCCTTCAACACCCTGGAAACCTTGAAGAACGCCCAGGCCGCTCGCGCCTGGTACCTGGCCCAGGGCGGTTCGGAAGCCGAGCTGTATCGCCACTTCATCGCCGTGTCGAGCAACAAGGCGGCGGCCGTCGCCTTCGGCATCCGCGAAGAGAACATCTTCCCGATGTGGGACTGGGTCGGCGGACGTTATTCGCTGTGGTCGGCCATCGGCCTGCCGATCGCCCTGGCCATCGGCACCGCCAACTTCAAGGAACTGCTGTCCGGCGCCTACACCATGGACCAGCATTTCCAGAATGCCCCGTTCGAGCAGAACATGCCGGTGCTGCTGGCCTTGCTCGGTGTCTGGTACGGCAACTTCTGGGGAGCGCAAAGCCATGCGATCCTGCCGTACGACCATTACCTGCGCAACATCACCAAGCACCTGCAGCAGCTGGACATGGAGTCCAATGGCAAGCACGTGCGCCAGGACGGCACGCCGGTCACCCATGACACCGGCCCGGTGATCTGGGGCGGCGTCGGCTGCAACGGCCAGCACGCCTACCATCAGTTGCTGCACCAGGGCACCCAGTTGATCCCGGCGGACTTCATCGTCCCGGTGGTGAGCTTCAACCCGGTCGCCGACCATCATCAGTGGCTGTACGCCAACTGCTTGTCGCAGAGCCAGGCGCTGATGCTCGGCAAGACCCGCGTCGAAGCCGAGGCCGAGCTGCGCGACAAGGGCATGAGCGAAGCCGATGTGCAAAGGCTGGCGCCGCACAAGGTGATCCCGGGCAATCGCCCGAGCAACACCCTGGTGGTCGAACGCATCAGCCCGCGTCGTCTTGGCGCACTGGTTGCGATGTACGAGCACAAGGTTTTCGTGCAAAGCGTAATCTGGGGCATCAACGCCTTCGACCAGTGGGGCGTGGAACTGGGCAAGGAGCTCGGCAAGGGCGTCTACCAACGCCTGATCGGCGGTATCGAGGAGCCGGCAGAAGATGCTTCGACCCAGGGCCTGATCAACTACTTCCGCGGCCGTCACCGCGGCTGACCCCCGGTCGCCGCCCCCGGGCATGGCCGGGGGCAGCGGCTACACTGTCCTGACCCCCGGCTGCCTTCGAAAGGCTTCCCCGCGTCGTCGACGAAGGCAACGCCGTCCATAACAACAGGACAGGTGCCCATGTTCGATATCAGTCGATTCCCCCATGCCGATGCCGTCAGCCGTGCCGCCGAGCTGAGCCAGGGCGACTACGATCGCCTTTATCGCCAATCCATCGAGCAACCCGAGCAATTCTGGACCGAACAGGCCCGCCGGCTGGACTGGATCAGCCCGTGGAGCACCGTGCAGGACTGCGATATCCGCAGCGGCAAGGCGATCTGGTTCAAGAACGCCCGGCTCAACGTCAGCTACAACTGCCTCGACCGCCACCTTGAGGAACATGGCGAGAGGCCGGCAATCATCTGGGAAAGCGACGACCCCTCGCGTTCGGCCACTCTCACCTATCGCCAGGTACACCAGCAGGTGTGCCGCCTGGCCAATGTGCTCAAGCAGCGCGGCGTGAAGAAGGGCGACCGGGTGTGCATCTACATGCCGATGATTCCGGAGGCGGCCTTCGCCATGCTGGCCTGTGCACGGATCGGCGCGATCCATTCCGTGGTATTCGGCGGGTTCTCACCGGATGCTCTGCGCGACCGCATTCTCGATGCCGACTGCCGCACCGTGATTACCGCGGACGAAGGCGTACGCGGTGGCAAGACCGTCCCGCTCAAGCAGAACGTCGACAAGGCCCTGGCCAGTTGCCCGAATGTCAGCAGCGTCGTGGTGGTACGGCGCACCGGTGGCAAGGTGGACTGGAGCGAACCGCGCGACCTCTGGTACCACGACGCCACGGCCGGTGCCGGCGACGACTGCCCACCGGAGCCGATGGATGCCGAGGATCCGCTGTTCATCCTCTACACCTCCGGCAGCACCGGCAAGCCCAAGGGGGTGTTGCACACCAGTGCCGGTTATCTGTTGCAGGCGACGATGACCTTCAAGGTGGTATTCGATTACCGCGACGGCGAGGTGTTCTGGTGCAGCGCCGATGTCGGCTGGGTCACCGGGCACAGCTATATCGTCTACGGGCCGCTGGCCAACGGTGCTACCAGCCTGATGTTCGAAGGTGTGCCGAACTACCCGGACGCCTCGCGTTTCTGGCAGGTGGTGGACAAGCACCAGGTCAACATCTTCTATACCGCGCCGACGGCCCTGCGCGCCCTGATGCGCGAAGGCCAGGGGCCGCTGCAGGGCACCTCACGCAAAAGCCTGCGCCTGCTCGGCAGCGTTGGCGAGCCGATCAATCCGGAAGCCTGGGAGTGGTATTTCAATGCCGTGGGCGAGCAGCGCTGCCCTATCGTCGACACCTGGTGGCAGACCGAAACCGGCGGCATCATGCTCACCCCATTGATCAGCAACCGGCATATCAAGCCCGGCTGCGCGACCCGCCCCATGTTCGGCGTACAACCGGTACTGCTCGACGAGCAAGGCAAGCTGATCGAAGGCCCCGGCGCCGGGCTGCTGGCGATCAAGGCCAGCTGGCCGGCACAGATCCGCAGCGTATATGGCGATCACCAGCGGATGATCGACACCTACTTCAAACCTTTCCCCGGCTATTACTTCACCGGCGACGGCGCGCGCCGCGACGAGCAGGGCGACCTGTGGATAACCGGGCGGATCGACGACGTGATCAACGTTTCCGGGCACCGCATCGGTACGGCCGAGGTGGAAAGCGCGCTGGTGCTGCATGACAGCATCGCCGAGGCCGCCGTGGTGGGTTATCCCCATGATCTCAAGGGCCAGGGCATCTACGCCTTTGTCACGCCGATGAACGGGATCGAACCGGACGAAGCGCTGAAGAAGGAGCTGCTGGCGCTGGTGAGCAAGGAGATCGGCAGCTTCGCCAAGCCGGAACTGATCCAGTGGGCACCGGCGCTGCCCAAGACCCGCTCGGGCAAGATCATGCGGCGGATATTGCGCAAGATTGCCTGCAACGAGCTGGAGAACCTGGGGGATACCTCGACGCTGGCGGATCCCGGCGTTGTTCAAGGGTTGATCGATAAGCGCTTGAATACCTGATATACCGGGTATTTTGGGGCCGCTTTGCGGCCCTTCGCGGGCAAGCCACGCTCCTACAGACGATCGCGTCGCTGGTAGGAGCGTGGCTTGCCTGCGAAGGACCGCGAAGCGGTCCCAGCGACCTGAGCCCAAAGGTATTCATGGAAGCCCTACGCCGCCGCATCGAAACCCAGCTCCTCAGCCTCACCGGCCTGTCCCTCGGCCAACTCGACCTGGAAAACCCCAAGGGCGACCCCGGCCTGTTCGGCCCGCAGAGCCTCAGTTGGCAGGTACACGGCGACTTCCCCAGCATGCTGGCAGGCGGAATCAGCGCCTTGCTCCTGCAAATGCTTCACCCACTGGCCCTGGCCGGGGTCTGGGATCATTCCAATTTCCGCGAAGACATGCTCGGCCGGCTGCGCCGCACCAGCCAGTTCATCTCCGGCACCACCTTCGGCGCGACCGACGATGCCGAATGGCTGATCGAACGGGTCAAGACCATCCACCAGCAGGTCGCCGGCAACGCTGCCGATGGAACGCCCTATGCCGCCAGCGACCCGGACCTGCTGACCTGGGTGCATGTCGCCGAGGTACGCAGTTTCCTCGCCGCCCACCTGCGTTACCGCAACCGCCACATGGCCGACGCGGCGCAGGATGCCTACTACAGCGAAATCGCCCTGATCGCCGAGCGGCTGGGAGCACGGGATGTGCCCAGGTCGCGGCAGGAGGTGGCGGACTATCTGCGCCGGGTACGTCCGCAACTGGTTTGCGACGAGCGCAGCCGCGAGGTGGTGCGGGTGCTACTGAATGCCCCGGCGCCGAGCCGGATAGCCCGGCCAGTGGGGAACCTGATGATGCAGGCGGGGATCGGCCTGCTGCCCGATTGGGCCGGCGACATGCTCGGGTTGAGGCTGGGCCCGGTGAAGCAGCGAGTGGTCGATCTGGGCATGAATGCGCTGGTCGGGCCGGTGTTGCGCTGGGCGATGCGGGATGGCTCGGTGCATCGGGCGCGGCGGCGGATGGGTCTGCAGTGACTTGCCAGCGATGAGGCCATCAAAGCCACCACTGCCCCGACCTGCCCATCTGTGCCACTATGCGCGAGCCCACCGCAGACTCAACGTCAAAACGAACAAGACAGAGGACTAGAGCATGCAAGATGTCGTAATCGTCGCCGCCACCCGTACTGCGGTCGGCAGCTTCCAGGGCGCGCTGGCGAATATTCCCGCCGTCGATCTCGGCGCCGCCGTGATCCGTCAACTGCTGGCCCAGACCGGCCTGGACGGCGCCCAGGTCGACGAAGTGATCCTTGGCCAGGTACTGACCGCCGGTGCCGGCCAGAACCCGGCGCGCCAGGCCGCGATCAAGGCCGGCCTGCCCCACGCGGTCCCCGCCATGACCCTGAACAAGGTCTGCGGCTCCGGCCTCAAGGCCCTGCACCTGGCGACCCAGGCGATCCGCTGCGGCGACGCCGAGGTCATCATCGCTGGCGGCCAGGAGAACATGAGCCTGGCCAACTACGTCATGCCAGGTGCCCGCACCGGCCTGCGCATGGGCCATGCGAGCCTGATCGACAGCATGATCAGCGACGGCCTGTGGGATGCCTTCAACGACTATCACATGGGCATCACCGCCGAGAACCTGGTGGAAAAGTACGGGATCAGCCGTGAAGAGCAGGACGCCTTTGCCGCCGCCTCCCAGCAGAAGGCTGCCGCCGCCATCGAAAGCCGGCGCTTCGTCGAGGAAATCACCCCGATCCTGATCCCGCAGCGCAAGGGTGATCCGGTTGCATTCGCCACCGACGAGCAACCCCGCGCCGGCACTACGGCCGAGGCCCTGGCCAAGCTCAAGCCGGCATTCAAGAAAGACGGCAGCGTTACCGCCGGCAACGCTTCTTCACTGAACGACGGCGCGGCCGCCGTGATGCTGATGAGCGCGGCCAAGGCCGAGGCGCTGAACCTGCCGGTGCTGGCGCGAATCAAGGCCTATGCCAATGCCGGTGTCGATCCGGCGATCATGGGCATCGGGCCAGTCAGCGCCACCCGCCGCTGCCTGGAGAAGGCCGGCTGGAGCCTGGACCAGCTCGACCTGATCGAAGCCAACGAGGCCTTTGCCGCCCAGGCCCTGTCGGTGGGCAAGGAACTGCAATGGGATGCCTCGAAGGTCAACGTCAACGGCGGAGCCATCGCCCTTGGCCATCCGATCGGCGCGTCCGGCTGCCGCGTGCTGGTGACCCTGCTGCATGAAATGATCAAGCGCGATGCCAGGAAAGGCCTGGCGACCCTGTGCATCGGTGGCGGCCAGGGCGTAGCCCTGGCGATCGAACGCTGATCGACGCGGGGAGGGGCCGCCGGGCCCCTCCCCGTTGCGCAACTGGTAAACTGCACGCCCGCAACCAAGGCCACGTGCATGTCTTCCTTGAACCAGGCGCTGCGCGCCGCCCTCGACAACCGTCAATCCCTTCTCGCCGAACTGCATGCCCAGGGCACCGACTGCTATCGCCTGTTCCATGGCAGCCAGGAAGGCGCCCCCGGCCTCACCGCCGACCGCTATGGCCCACAGTTGCTGGTGCAGAGCTTCCACCAGACCGTGGAGCGGGACAACCTGCTGGACCTGCACGCGACCATCGAACAATTCCTCGGCCAGCCGTTGCACCTGGTCTATAACGACCGCTCCCGGGGCAATAGCCGGGTGGACCGCCATGACACCGTCCATGAGGCCAGCGACGAGGCGCTGGCCGATATGGTCGGCCACGAGTGGGGCCTGAACTACCGGGTGCGCGGCCGCCACGCCGGCCAGGACCCGCTGCTGTTCCTCGACTTGCGCAACGCCCGCGGCTGGGTCAGGCAGCACAGCGCTGGCAAGCGCGTGCTCAACCTGTTCGCCTACACCTGTGGCGTCGGCCTTGCCGCTGCGGCGGGCGGCGCCCGTGAGGTATGCAACCTGGACTTCGCTGAAAGCAACCTGGCAGTGGGCCGAGAGAATGGCACGCTCAATCCGCAGGTAACACCGATGGAGTTCGTCCAGTCCGATTACTTCCCGGCCATTCGCCAACTGGCAGGATTGCCGGTCAGCCAGCGCCGTGGACAAAAACTGCCCTCTTACCCGCGCCTGCAGGCACGCCAGTACGACCTGGTATTCCTCGACCCGCCGGCCTGGGCCAAGAGCGCCTTCGGCACCGTGGACCTGTTGCGCGATTACCAGAGCCTGCTCAAGCCGGCACTGCTGACCACTGCCCAGGACGGCGTTCTGGTCTGCAATAACAATCTGGCCAAGGTCGATATGGACGATTGGCGTGAATTGGTATTGCGCTGTGCCGAAAAAGCCGGACGCCCGGTGCGGGAATGGCAGGTGATCACCCCGGCAGCCGACTTCCCCTCCTCTGACGCTCGCCCGCCGCTGAAAACCCTGGTGTTGCATCTTTAAAGATTTGTATGGCGTGGCTGTCGGATCGCTCCGACAGCCTTCGGAACTCCATTTACCTG
This sequence comes from Pseudomonas bharatica, assembly GCF_048586865.1. Classification (NCBI taxonomy): domain Bacteria; kingdom Pseudomonadati; phylum Pseudomonadota; class Gammaproteobacteria; order Pseudomonadales; family Pseudomonadaceae; genus Pseudomonas; species Pseudomonas bharatica. The sequence goes on from NZ_JBMAWR010000024.1 coordinate 36,895, forward strand.
CCATACTCTAAGCGTCCCGCTCTCCATGCAGATGCCGCACATGCCCAAAGGATTGAAACGCGCCCTCGGCGCCTTGTTGGTTGCGCTTGCCCTGTACAGCCTTCTCGGCTTCTTCATCCTCCCCGGCGTTGCCCTGCGAATTGCCAACCAGCAGTTGGCACAGTACGCCACCGTTCCCGCCCACCTACAGCGCATCGAACTCAACCCGTTCAGCCTTGAGTTGACTGTCTGGGGCCTGCAGATCGGCGAGCCGGGCAAGGAACAACTCGGCTTCGAGAAGCTTTACGCCAACCTGCAACTGGACAGCCTGTGGACCAAGGCCTTGCACCTGGAGCGGGTCGAGCTGGTCAAGCCACGCACCGAGGTACTGTTCGCCAAGGATGGACAACTCAACCTGGTCAATCTGTTCAAGCTCCCTCCCAGCGAACCCAAGCCCGAGGAACCGGCCAGCGAACCGTTTCCACTGCGCATCGGCAGCATCCGCCTGAGCGACGGCTACCTGCATTTCGAGGATGCCCGCCCGAGCGAGCCGATCGAATTCCTCTACGATGCGATGAACCTGGAGTTAAAGAACCTCAGCACGCTGCCTGACGACAACACCGACATGACGTTGGTGGCTACCGGCCCCAACGGTGGCCAGATCGACTGGACCGGCACCTTCAGCCTGTCGCCGATCGCCTCCAAGGGCTCGCTGAAAGTCAGCGATGCCAAGATGAAAGCCTTCTGGCCCTACGTTCGCGATGCCGCACCGCTAGTGCTCGAAGACGGCACCTGGAACCTGCAAAGCGACTACAACTTCAGCCTCGGCAAGCAGACCGAGCTGCTGCTGGAGAACCTGACGCTGGGCGTATCTTCCTTCGCCATCAAGGCGCCGGACGACCGACCGCTGGCACGCTTGGCCAGGCTGGATGTCAGCGAAACCTCCATCGACCTGGCCAAGCAACTGGTCACCGTCGGCAAGATCCGCAGTGACCAGCTGGAAACCTGGGCTGCCCTGGAAGCCGATGGGCAACTGGACTGGCAGAAACTGTTCGCCAGCCAGCCGCCCAAGGCCACCGAAAAGCAAAAGGCCGAGCCCGCCGCTGCCGAACCTACGCCGAAAGAACAAGCCGTGGAGGACAAACCCTGGCAGGTGCTGCTCAAGGACACCCAGGTGCGCAACTACCGGGTTCATCTCGCTGACCGTACCCGGAAAGAGCCGGTCACCCTGGATGTGGGGCCGCTGAACGCCGACCTGCAGAACTTCGACAGCCTCAACCAGGCGCCCTTCACGCTCAGGCTCGATAGCGGCATTGGCAAGCAGGGCAAGCTGCAAGCGGCCGGCGAGGTCAACCTGGCCCCCGTGAAGGCGAAGCTGAAAGTCAGCACCCAGGACATCGACCTGCGCATTGCCCAGGCCTACATCAGCCCGTTCATCCGCCTGGAATTGCGCAGCGGCATGCTCGGTGCCGATCTCGACGTCGATCTGAAGAGCACCGAGCCGCTGGCCTTCACCGTCGCCGGCAAGGCCCGCGTCAACCAGATGCACACCCTCGACACCATCAAGGACCGCGACTTCGTCAAATGGCAGCAACTTGACCTGAGCGGTATCGACTACCGTCACGGCGACGCGCTGAGCATCGGCCGGGTCGATCTGCAACAGCCGTACGCGCGCTTCATGATCAACGAGGACCGTACCACCAACATCGACGACCTGCTGATTCCGCAGCCCGCCGGCAAAGAGACCACGCCCCAGGCCCGGACTGCGGCCAGCAACGAGAAGCCGCTGGGCATACGCATTGGCCAGATCGCCATCAACGATGGCTCGGCGAACTTTGCCGACTTCAGCCTGACGCCGAACTTCGCCACCGCCATCCAGCAGCTCAATGGCCAGATCGGCACCATCGACAACCGCCAGCCGGTTCCGGCCAAGGTCGATGTGAAGGGCAAGGTCGACCGCTATGCGCCGGTAACCATCAAGGGCGCGCTCAATCCCTTCAACCCGCTGGCCAGCCTGGATATCGCCACCAGCTTCAAGCGGGTCGAGCTGACAACCCTGACCCCCTACTCCGGCAAGTTCGCCGGGTATCGCATTCGCAAGGGCCGGCTCAACCTCGATCTGCACTACCTGATTACCAACGGCCAGCTCAAGGCCGAGAACAAGGTGGTAGTGGAGCAACTGCAGTTGGGTGAGAAAGTCGACAGCCCGGATGCCGTGGACCTGCCGATCCGCCTGGCGATTGCCCTGTTGAAGGACACCGAAGGCAAGATCTCCATCGAATTGCCGGTCACCGGCGATCTCAACAACCCGCAGTTCAGCGTAATGCCGATAGTCTGGCAGACGTTGCGCAACCTGGTTTTGCGCGCGGTACAGGCGCCGTTCAAGCTGATCGGCGGACTGATCGCCGGCGGCGGCTCCGAAGACCTTGGCACTGTCGCCTTCACCCCCGGCTCCAGCGATCTGACTGCGGACGCCCAAGGCTCGCTGGACAAGCTCGCCGCCGCCCTGCAGCAGCGCCCGACCCTGCGTCTGGAAATCGAAGGCACCAGCGCCCAGAGCAGCGATGGCCCGCTGATCGCCGGGCAGCGCCTGGAAAGGGAATACCAGAGCACTTATTACAAGATGCTGCAGCGACGTGGCGACAAGGTTCCAGCCCAGGCCTCGATGCTTCAGGTGCCGGAAGATGACAAGCCGGCCATGCTCGAGGGCATCTACCGCTCGCGCCTGAAACAACAGCCACCCAAGGAATGGGAGCAACTGGACACCAAGCAGCGCATTGCCAACATGCGTGACGCGGTGCTGAAGAGCTGGGCGGAAAGCAGCGTTCTGCTTCGTCAACTGGGCCAGGCGCGGGCCAGCAGCATCAAGGACTACCTGGTGGACAAGGGCAAGCTGGAGGATGACCGCGTTTATTTCATCGATGCCAGCCTGGGCGAAGCCGAATCCGATGGGCGGGTCATCACTCCATTGCATCTCGACGCAGAGTGATTTTCCGCCAGCCAAAAAAGTGAGCCCCGGCGCATGGCCGGGGCTCGGGGCGCCCAAATCCTTTTGGGCTGTCGCATGAACCGTCAGGATCAGCGAGCGGAACAAACCATTATCAGTTGGTTTTCAGGCCATCAGCCGAAACAGCCTGTACGCCTTTGATTTTCTTGGCGATGGCAACGGCGGTGTCTTTCTGCGCCGAAGTCACGGCCACGTCGGAGGACAGCGATACCACACCCTTGTTGGTCTCGACCTTGATGTCGGTACCTGGAATACCTTTCTCGGTGACCAGGTCGGCTTTGACCTTGGTGGTGATCCAGGTGTCGGAAGTGGCTTCCTTCGCTTTGGTCACTTCACCGGCTGCGAGCATCATCGGAGCCTGGGTGGACTGTTGAGCAGCGAAGGCGACATTGCCCAGGGTCAGGGTCAGGGCAGTAGCGGTGGCAGCAGCGATAGCGAACTTCTTCATACGAGACACTCCTGTTTTTCGAAAGGGCCTGCGCCGACATGTCCTGGCGGCAGGTGTACTTGGGTTATTGCAGGGGCTGTGCCAGTTTTTCGCCCAAATAAAATCGTTTAAAAACAGTAAGTTACGAATAAACAAGTTTTGCTGGATCGTGCAATTTGCAAAGTGGGCTGCCGTTTCGCTTGCAAGATGCAAGTTGTTGGAAAGCACGCCGCGAATCCCTGTGGGAGCGGGTTCACCCGCGATTGCGGTGGCGGGCCCGCTATCGCAATCGCGGGTGAACCCGCTCCCACAGGGTCCGCGCAAGGCATAAAAAAAGGGCCCCGAAGGGCCCTTTCATTCAGCTAAGGTCGCGAGGACTCAGACGCCCGATGCCTTGGCAGCAGCAACGTCCTTGATCGACAGCTTGATACGGCCGCGGTTGTCCACGTCCAGTACCAGCACTTCGACTTCCTGGCCTTCCTTCAGCACGTCGGTGACCTTCTCGACACGAGCGTCGCTCAGCATCGAGATATGCACCAGGCCGTCCTTGCCCGGCAGGATGTTGACGAAGGCACCGAAGTCGACGATGCGCTCTACCTTGCCGACGTAGATCTTGCCGATCTCGGCCTCGGCGGTGATGCTCAGTACGCGCTGGCGTGCAGCTTCAGCGGCGTCCTTGGTTTCACCGAAGATCTTGATCGAGCCGTCGTCTTCGATATCGATCGAAGCCTTGGTTTCTTCGCAGATGGCACGGATGGTCGCGCCGCCTTTGCCGATGACGTCACGGATCTTGTCGGTGTCGATCTTCATCGCGATCATGGTCGGCGCGTTTTCCGACAGCTCGCTGCGCGATTGGGCAATGACCTGGTTCATCTGGCCGAGGATGTTCAGGCGCGCTTCAAGGGCCTGGCCCAGGGCGATTTCCATGATCTCTTCGGTGATGCCGTTGATCTTGATGTCCATCTGCAGCGCGGTAACGCCCTTGGCGGTACCGGCGACCTTGAAGTCCATGTCGCCCAGGTGGTCTTCGTCACCCAGGATGTCGGTCAGGATGGCGAACTTCTCGCCTTCCTTCACCAGGCCCATGGCGATACCGGCAACTGGCGCCTTCATCGGTACACCGGCGTCCATCAGGGCCAGGGAAGCACCGCAGACCGAAGCCATGGAGCTGGAGCCGTTGGATTCGGTGATTTCCGATACGACGCGGATGGTGTACGGGAATTCGTCGGCAGCCGGCAGCATGGCCTGGACCGAACGACGGGCCAGACGGCCGTGACCGATTTCGCGACGGCCGGCACCGCCCATGCGACCACACTCGCCCACCGAGAACGGAGGGAAGTTGTAGTGCAGCATGAAGGGGTCTTTCTTCTCGCCTTCCAGGGTGTCCAGCAACTGTGCGTCACGGGCAGTACCCAGGGTTGCAACGACCAGGGCCTGGGTCTCGCCACGGGTGAACAGTGCGGAACCGTGGGTTTTCGGCAGAACACCGACTTCGATGTTCAGCGGGCGAACGGTCTTGGTGTCGCGGCCGTCGATACGTGGCTTGCCGTTGACGATGTTTTCGCGAACGGTGCGGTATTCGATCTCGCCGAAGATGTCCTTCACTTCACCAGCGCCTGGCTGGCCTTCTTCGCCGGAGAACCTGGCGACCGCCTGGTCGCGCAGCTCGCCCAGGCGGGCGTAACGGTCGGCCTTGACGGTGATGGTGTAGGCCTGGGAAACGGCCTCGCCGAACTCGGCACGAACGGCGTTCAGCAGTTCGGTGTTGGCAACCGCTGGTTTCCAGTCCCAGGTCGGCTTGGCGGCTTCGGCGGCGAATTCCTTGACGGCCTGGATCACGGCCTGGAATTCGTCGTGGGCGAACAGCACGGCGCCCAGCATCTGGTCTTCGGTCAGTTCCTTGGCTTCCGATTCAACCATCAGTACGGCGTCGGAAGTACCGGCCACGACCATGTCCAGGCTGGAGGCAGCCAGTTGCTCGTAGGTCGGGTTCAGCAGGTAACCGGTGCTTTCGTGGAAGGCAACGCGGGCAGCGCCGATCGGGCCTTCGAACGGGATACCGGAAACGGCCAGCGCAGCCGAGGTACCGATCATCGCAGCGATGTCCGGATCGGTCTTCTTGCTGGTGGAAACGACGGTGCAGACGACCTGCACTTCGTTCATGAAACCTTCTGGGAACAGCGGACGGATCGGACGGTCGATCAGGCGCGAGGTCAGGGTCTCTTTCTCGGAAGGACGGCCTTCACGCTTGAAGAAGCCACCAGGGATCTTGCCGGCAGCGTAGGTCTTTTCCTGGTAGTGGACGGACAGCGGGAAGAAGCCCTTGCCCGGGTCGGCCTGCTTGGCACCGACAACGGTGACCAGCACGGTGACATCATTGTCGACGGTGACCAGTACGGCACCGGACGCTTGACGGGCGATACGGCCCGTTTCGAGGGTTACGGTCGATTGACCGAACTGGAATTTCTTGATTACCGGGTTCACGGTTTCCTACCTTCTCTTCAGTTGCACTTGGGGGAACTGGTTCTTGCGAATTCTTGGGCAGAACGGGGAATCGGCCCCATTGACCGTCCAGATAAAACTAGAGGTTGGGAGCCTGCCCTGCCATCGCGCTAAGCGCTCCGGCGGAACAGCCAACCAACCTCTCGGATACGCGGGGTGCGTTCGCGTGCCGGGGAGCCGAAGCCCCCGGCTGACGACCGCAGTACGCCGCGCACACCACTGGTCGGGCCGCTATTAGCGACGCAGACCCAGACGACCGATCAGGGCGCTGTAACGAGTGGTGTCTTTGCCTTTCAGGTAGTCCAGCAGCTTGCGACGCTGGTTAACCATGCGGATCAGGCCACGACGGGAGTGGTGGTCTTTACCGTTGGCCTTGAAGTGGCCTTGCAGCTTGTTGATGTTGGCGGTCAGCAGGGCAACCTGCACTTCCGGGCTACCGGTGTCGCCGGCGGCTTGCTGATAGTCGGCAACGATCTGAGCTTTTTCTTCAACGCTGAGTGCCATTTGGCTTTCTCCAAATCAACGGAAACCCGAAGGTTCCCAACAGGCCAGGGACAAGCCCTGTATTAAGAAAATGAGGTGTGACCATGCCTGTTGACAGCCACCCTCGTGTCCCCCCAGTACCTGGCCAAGGCCCTGCACTGACGGTTTCGATCATTCCGACCGAATCAGTCGACGCGGCGCGATGCGCCCGTCTTCGCTCACTTCACCGATACCGATGAAGCGACCGTTGTGATCCTGAACGCGGACCATGCCGAATTTCGGCGCGTCCGGCGAACGTACCGGCTGACCATGCAACCAGTAGAAAGCACTGTGCTCGGAGAACTGCAGCAACGGCCAGTCCTGCAGACCGCTGTCGGAGGGCATCAGGAAGCGATCGATCGCTTCGTTGCCACCTTCGGCGTGGGCCGCCTCGAGTTCTTCGAGGGTCACGGTCTGGGCCAGCTCGAACGGTCCGGCCTGGGTCCTGCGCAGTTCCGCGACATAAGCACCACAGCCCAGTACCTCGCCGATGTCCTCGACCAGGGTGCGGATATACGTGCCTTTGCTGCAGCCGACCGACAGGCGAACCCGGGTGCCTTCGCACTCCAGCAGTTCCAAGCGGGTAATAGTAACAGAACGCGCTTCACGCTCCACTACTTCCCCTGCACGGGCCAGTTTGTACAGCGGCTGGCCATCACGCTTGAGAGCCGAGTACATCGGCGGTATCTGGCTGATTTCACCACGGAATCGTGGCAGAACCGCTTCAATGTCCGCGCGACCAACGGTCACATCGCGGGTGCGCAGCACTTCGCCTTCGGCATCCGCAGTACTGGTGGTCTGACCCAGTTGCATGACCGTCTCGTAGCCTTTGTCGGAATCGAGCAGGTACTGGGAGAACTTGGTGGCTTCGCCAAAGCACAGCGGCAGAACGCCACTAGCCAGCGGATCGAGGCTGCCGGTGTGTCCGGCCTTCTCGGCGTTGAGCAGCCAGCGGACCTTCTGCAACGCGGCGTTGGACGTGAACCCCAATGGTTTGTCGAGCAGGATGATGCCGCTGACGTTACGGCGGATGCGTTTGACCTGGGCCACCGGTTACTCCTTGTCGCTGTCCGGAGCGTTGGCGCTCTGGTGCAGGCTGTCCTCGGCAACGGCGCGCTCGATCAGGGCCGACAGGTGGGCACCGCGGCTGACGCTTTCGTCATAGTGGAAATGCAGTTGCGGCACGCTGCGCAGCTTCATTTCGCGACCGAGCTGCATGCGCAGGAAGCCGGCGGCGGAGTTGAGGACCTTCAGGCTTTGCTGGATCGCATCGTCGCCTTCCTGGCCCATGACGGTGATGAACACCTTGGCATGGCCGACATCGCGACTGACATCGACGGCGGTGATGGTGACCAGGCCGACGCGCGGGTCTTTCACTTCACGACGAATCAGCTGGGCCAGCTCGCGCTGCATCTGATCGCCGATACGTTGGGTACGGCTATATTCTTTTGCCATGTCTTGCTACCTGTAACTAAAGCGGCAAACGCCCGGCCAGGCATGAAGCCTGACCGGGCGTTGCGTTCAGAGCATCCAGCGGGGCCATGCGGCCACCTGCCTGGCGCTTCCAAGCTCGCGCATCAGAGCGTACGAGCCACCTGGACTTTCTCGAAGACCTCGATCTTGTCGCCGATCTTGACGTCGTTGTAGCTCTTGACGCCAATACCGCACTCCATGCCGTTACGGACTTCGGACGCGTCATCCTTGAAGCGACGCAGCGATTCCAGCTCGCCTTCGAAGATAACCACGTCTTCGCGCAGTACACGGATCGGGCGGTTACGGTAGACCGTACCTTCCACGACCATGCAACCGGCGATGGCGCCGAACTTCGGCGAACGGAACACGTCACGCACTTCGGCGACGCCCAGGATGTTCTCGCGAACATCGCTGCCGAGCATGCCGGTCAGGGCCTTCTTGACGTCTTCGATGATGTCGTAGATCACGTTGTAGTAACGCATATCCAGACCTTCCTGCTCGACGATCTTGCGCGCACCGGCATCGGCACGCACGTTGAAGCCGAACAGGACCGCATTCGAAGCCAGCGCCAGGTTGGCGTCGCTCTCGGTGATACCACCGACACCGCCAGCGACCACGCGAACCTGCACTTCGTCGTTGCCCAGGCCACCGAGGGAGCCCTGCAGGGCTTCGAGAGAACCACGAACGTCGGCCTTGAGGACGATGTTGAGGGTCTTCTTCTCTTCCTGGCCCATGCTTTCGAAGATGTTTTCCAGCTTGCCGGCATGGGCGCGAGCCAGTTTGACTTCGCGGAACTTGCCTTGGCGGAACAGCGCGACTTCACGGGCCTTCTTCTCGTCAGCCACAACGCTCAGTTCGTCACCGGCATCCGGAGTGCCGTCCAGGCCGAGGATCTCGACCGGGATCGACGGGCCGGCTTCCTTAACAGGCTTGCCGTTCTCGTCGAGCATGGCGCGAACGCGACCGTAGTTGGAGCCGCAGAGGACCATGTCGCCCTGACGCAGGGTACCGTCCTGAACCAGCACGGTAGCGACCGGGCCGCGGCCCTTGTCCAGACGCGATTCGACCACGACACCACGACCTGGAGCGGTAGGCATCGCCTTGAGCTCGAGGATCTCGGCCTGCAGCAGAACGGCTTCGAGCAGTTCGTCGACACCGGTACCCATCTTCGCCGAAACCTTGACGAACGGAGTGTCGCCACCCCAGTCCTCGGAGGTCACGCCGTGAACGGCCAGTTCGTTGCGGATGCGATCGAGGTCGGCACCCGGCTTGTCGATCTTGTTCACCGCAACCACCAGCGGTACGCCGGCAGCCTTGGCGTGCTGGACGGCTTCGACGGTCTGCGGCATCACGCCGTCGTCCGCCGCAACCACCAGGATCACGATATCGGTAGCCTTGGCACCACGGGCACGCATGGCAGTAAACGCGGCGTGGCCCGGGGTGTCGAGGAAGGTGACCATGCCGCGGTCGGTTTCCACGTGGTAGGCACCGATGTGCTGGGTGATACCACCAGCCTCGCCGGCAGCGACCTTCGCACGACGGATGTAGTCGAGCAGCGAGGTCTTGCCGTGGTCGACGTGGCCCATGACGGTCACGACCGGCGCACGGGAAACGCTCTCGCCTTCGAACTTCAGCGATTCGGCCAGGGAGTCTTCCAGGGCGGTGTCACTGATCAGGGTAACCTTGTGACCCAGCTCTTCGGCGACCAGTTGAGCGGTCTCCTGGTCGAGCACCTGGTTGATGGTCACCGGAGTGCCCAGCTTGAACATGAACTTGACGACTTCAGCGGCCTTGACCGACATCTGTTGCGCCAGTTCGGAGACGGTAATGGTCTCGCCGATGGTCACGTCGCGGATAACCGGACCGGTCGGGCTCTGGAAACCATGGGCGTTGCGCTTCTTCGGCTTGGCCTTGCCGCGGCCGCCACGACGGAAGCCATCGCTTTCCTCGTCGGTGGTACGCGGGGCAGCACGAGGGGTCGGAGCTTTCTCTTTCTCCTTGACCTTGACCGAAACGCGCGGCGCTTCGTTGCGACGCTCGCCACCGCGACGGTCGTCGTCACGGGTACGGTCGTTGCGACGGTTGTCGTCTTTCTTGCGGTCGGCGGTCGGAGCCGGAGCAGCAGCCTCGACAGCTGCCGGGGCAGGCGCCGGAGCGGCTGGCTGGGCGACCGGAGCTGGCGCTGCGGGCGCTGCAGCCTTGTCGGCAGCCGCCTGGCGACGAGCCTCTTCCTCGGCGCGTTGACGCGCTTCGGCCTCGGACTTCTCCCGGGCTGCGTTTTCGACGGCGCGACGCTCTTCCAGCTCGCGTTTCTGCTCGGCCTGGATCTCTTCCGGGCTGCGCTGGACGAAAACCTTCTTCTTGCGTACTTCTACGCTGATGCTCTTGCTGCCGGCAACACGCAGGGTGCTGGTGGTCTTGCGCTGCAAGGTGATCTTGCGCGGTTCTTCCACTTTCGCCTTGTGACTGCTTTTCAAATGGGTCAGCAGAGCCTGCTTTTCACTATCGCTCACCAGCTGACCGGCGTCGGTGTGCGGCAGACCTGCCTCACGCATCTGCTGCAGCAGGCGCTCTACCGGTGCAGCGACCTCTTGGGCCAATTCTTTCACCGTGACTTGCGTCATGCACTTCTCTCCTCAGGCCAGCCTGCTTACTCGAACCAGTGGGCTCGGGCGGCCATGATCAACTTGCCGGCACGCTCTTCGTCGATGCCGTCGATGTCGAGCAGGTCGTCAATCGACTGCTCGGCCAGGTCTTCGCGGTTAACCACGCCGCGCACCGCCAGTTCCGCTGCCAGGTCGTTGTCCATGCCCTCGAGGGAGAGCAGGTCTTCGGCCGGGTGGGCGTCTGCCAGTTTTTCCTCGGTAGCGATGGCTTTGGTCAACAGGCGGTCCTTGGCCCGAGCGCGAAGCTCGTTGACGATTTCCTCGTCGAAGCCATCGATGTTGAGCATTTCTTCCAGCGGTACGTAGGCAATTTCTTCAAGGCTGGTGAAGCCCTCGTCAACCAGCACCTGGGCCAGTTCTTCGTCGACTTCCAGCTCTTCGATGAAGTTGCGCAGGATGTCGCCAGTCTCGGCTTGCTGCTTGGCCTGGATGTCCGATTCGGTCATCACGTTCAGGGTCCAGCCGGTCAGTTGGCTCGCCAGGCGCACGTTCTGGCCACCTCGGCCAATGGCCTGGGCCAGGTTGTCGGCAGCCACGGCGATGTCCATCGCGTGGGCGTCTTCATCAACGATGATCGCCGCCACTTCGGCAGGCGACATGGCATTGATGACGAACTGCGCCGGGTTGTCGTCCCAAAGCACGATGTCGACCCGCTCGCCACCCAGTTCGCCGGAAACGGCCTGGACGCGCGAACCGCGCATGCCGATGCAGGCGCCTTGCGGGTCGATACGCTTGTCCTTGGAGCGGACGGCGATCTTGGCGCGGGAGCCCGGGTCGCGGGACGCACCCATCACTTCGATCAGGCCCTCGGCGATTTCCGGCACTTCGATGCGGAACAGTTCGATCAGCATCTGCGGCGCGGTACGCGACAGGATCAGCTGCGGACCGCGGTTCTCGGTGCGGATCTCCTTGAGCAGCGCACGAACGCGAACGCCGACGCGGAAGGTCTCGCGGGAAATGATGTCTTCGCGAGCCAGCAGGGCTTCGGCGTTGTTACCCAGGTCAACGATGACGTTGTCGCGGGTCACCTTCTTCACGGTGCCGGAGATGATTTCGCCCAGGCGCTCGCGATAAGCGTCGACGACCTGTGCACGCTCGGCTTCGCGAACCTTCTGCACGATGACCTGCTTGGCGGTCTGGGCTGCGATACGACCGAACTCGATGGACTCGATCTTCTCTTCGATGATGTCGCCCGCCACTGCGCCCGGCTTTTTGGCCTGGGCCTGGTCTACCGCCAGCTCGATGGCCGGATCGTCGAGGTCTTCGTCCTCGACCACGGTCCAGCGACGGAAGGTCTCGTAGTTACCGGTGTGGCGGTTGATTTCCACACGCAGGTCGACTTCGTCTTCAAAACGTTTTTTGGTTGCAGTGGCCAGGGCCACCTCCAGCGCTTCGAAAATCACGCCCGCCGGTACACCCTTTTCATTGGATACCGACTCAACAACCAGCAGTACTTCTTTGCTCATCGTACGCCTCGCCTTTCGCAAGCCATTGGAACCGCGTCAACCGCAGCTCCGGCATGTCTCAGTCAAAACTGGGAATAATGTTGGCCTTGTCGATCGAGTCGATGGGCAGCAGGAATTCGTGATTGTCCACCTGGACCACGACATCCTGCTCCTCAACACCACGGATCAGGCCTTGAAAGTTACGACGACCTTCGAAGGGCGTACGCAGCTTGATCTTCACTTGTTCGCCGGCATGCGAAGCAAACTGTTCAAGGGTGAACAGCGGGCGATCCATGCCAGGAGAGGAGACTTCCAGGGTGTATTCGGTGCTGATGGGATCTTCAACGTCCAGAATACCGCTGACCTGGCGACTGACGACTTCGCAGTCATCCACCAGGATGCCGTCCTCTTTGTCGATATAGATACGCAGTACCGAATGCTTGCCCTGGGAAATGAACTCGATCCCCCAGCATTGATAGCCAAGCGCTTCGACTACCGGGGCCAACAAGGCCTGCAACTGTTCTAGCTTGCTCGACACCTGAACCCCCTCGTGCATGCTGTGCAAATAAAAAATGGGCAAGCGCCCATCGTGAAATGCGCCGTGGAATGTGGCGCCTGAGAACTGTTTAGCTAACAAAAAGCCCCTGAAAAGGGGCTCCGCTAAAACTGGTTGCGGGGGCTGGATTTGAACCAACGACCTTCGGGTTATGAGCCCGACGAGCTACCAGACTGCTCCACCCCGCGACAAAGCTGGGGCGAAAGTATACGACCGAACCCCGGGAGGGTCAATCAACCTCCACCTGCAAGAAAGCCCGCTAGTGCGGGCTCCCATGCTTCAATTGGTACCGAGAAGGGGACTCGAACCCCTACACCCTATGGGCACAACCACCTCAAGGTTGCGTGTCTACCAATTCCACCACCTCGGCAATACTACTTTGAAACCCGTTACTTCTGCTCTGGAGCCTGAGGAACATCGCTGTTGTTGCCAGCTTCGTTCTTCTGTTGCTGTTGCCCCTGGAGCACCGGTACATCATCTGTTGCCGGTTTGTTCTGCTGTACTTCCAGAACCGCTGGATCTGGCAAACCTGCTTGAGTCAGCTGATGAGCTTTCTCTTTAGCAAAGTATCCTAACCCAAGAGCAGTTAAGAAGAAAGAGGCAGCTAGTATAGCAGTAAACTTACTCAAAAAGGTAGCGGAACCTTGGCTTCCGAACACAGTATTTGAAGCACCTGCGCCGAAAGATGCACCCGCTTCCGCACCTTTACCCTGTTGCAGCAGAACCAGTACTACCAAGCCCAGTGCGCCCAACAGATGAAGAACGACAATAACTGTTTCCAGCATTTTTCAGTTTCCTGCGGCGCGACAAATTGCACCGAATTCGTCTGCGTTCAGGGAAGCCCCACCAATCAGGCCCCCATCGATATCCGGCATGCCGAACAGCTCAGCCGCATTGGCCGCCTTCACGCTGCCGCCGTATAGAAGCCGCGTATTTTGCGCAACTTCCGGATCCTTCGCCGCCAACTGGTCGCGAATGGCTTTATGCACATCCTGCGCCTGTTGCGGAGTGGCCGTCAGGCCAGTGCCGATGGCCCATACAGGCTCATAAGCGATAATCGCATCTGCAAAAGCAGAAATACCCAGTTGGTCGATGATGCTGTCCAACTGACGCCCCACAACCTCGAGCGTTTTGTTCGCTTCACGCTCTTCGAGGGTTTCCCCTACACAGAACACCGGCTTCAAGCCACAGGACTGTGCCGCTGCGAACTTCCGGATCAGGGTCGAGTCCTGCTCGCCCAGGATCTGCCGCCGCTCCGAGTGACCGATCAACACCAGCTTGCAACCGGCATCGACCAACTGACTCGGCGCCACCTCTCCGGTCAGAGCCCCTTGCTGGGACTCCACCGCAGCGTTCTGCGCACCTACCACGATCGATTTGCCTTCCAGCCCCTCGATCACCTGGCTGATGAACAGACTCGGTGGGAACACCGCGACATCAACACCGCTCGGCAGGACCTGATTGCTCAAGCCCTTGATCAGCTCAGCGACGCTGGCGCGGGTACCGTGCATTTTCCAGTTACCAGCTACCATTGGGCGACGCATGCTTTACCTCGTGGGTCAAAGTGGGCGCAGATGTTACCCAACCAATTCATCACTGGCAAGCGTAAATCAAACGCAAACTTCACTTACCAGTTTTGCCAGCGCTTCGGCATGGCCACGCACCTGGGATTCGTCGTCACCTTCGACCATTACGCGCACCAGAGGCTCTGTTCCGGACTTGCGCAGCAACACGCGGCCACGCCCGGCCATCTCCTCGGTGACACGCTCGCAAGCAGCCTTCACGTCAGGATGCTCCAGCGGGTCGACCTTGCTGGCGCCGAAACGCACGTTGATCAACACCTGCGGACATTTGCGCACGGCCTGGCGGGCTTGTGCCAGGGTCTCGCCGCGACGCTTGAGGGCCATCAGCACCTGCAATGCCGCGATGATCGCATCGCCGGTGGTGGTGTGGCTGCAGCACACGACATGCCCGGAGTTCTCGCCGCCGATGATCCAGTCGCGCTCGAGCAGCTCGGACATGACATAGCGGTCGCCGACCTTGGCACGTACGAACGGAATGTCGAGGTCCTTCAAGGCCAGCTCCAGGCCAAGGTTGCTCATCAGCGTCCCGACCACGCCACCTTGCAGCTTGCCGCGCTCCTGCAGATCACGAGCGATGATGAACAGCAGTTCGTCACCATCGACGATGGCACCGGTGTGATCCACCATCAGCACGCGATCACCGTCACCATCGAAGGCAATGCCGAGGTCGGCATGCCCGACCAGGACCGCCGCCTGCAATGACTCGATGTGGGTGGAGCCGCAGTTTTCGTTGATATTCAGCCCATCGGGCTGGTTGGCAAGCACCGTGACATCGGCGCCCAGCTCCCGGAACACGCTGGGCGCTACCTTGTAGGTTGCGCCGTGGGCACAGTCGATGGCCAGCTTGAGCCCGGAAAAGTCGGTACTGCTCGGCACGCTGCTCTTGCAGAACTCGATATAGCGGCCCGCCGCGTCGTTGATCCGCGAAACCTTGCCCAGCTTGCTGGACTCGACCACGGTCATCGGCTGGTCGAGCAACTCCTCGATCATCAGTTCGACCTCATCCGGCAGCTTGGTGCCCTGCCCGGAGAAGAACTTGATGCCGTTGTCGTCGTGCGGATTGTGCGACGCGCTGATCACGATACCGGCTTCGGCGTGGAAGGTCCGGGTCAGATAGGCAATGGCCGGGGTCGGCATCGGACCCAGCAGCAGGACGTCCGCCCCGGCGGCGGACAGCCCGGCTTCCAGCGCCGACTCGAACATGTACCCGGAAATGCGTGTGTCCTTGCCCACCAGTACCCGGCAGTTGCCCTGCTTGCGGAATGCCATGCCCGCCGCCCAGCCAAGCTTGAGCATGAAATCAGGGGTGATCGGGTATTCCCCGACGCGGCCGCGAATGCCGTCGGTACCAAAATATTTTCTGCTCATAAATGCTCCGTCATTCTTTATTCGGCGTTTTGTACTGCGGCGATCATCCGTACGACATCGACGGTTTCAGCGACATCATGGACACGCAGGATCGCGGCCCCTTTTGTCATCGCCAAGGCAGCCAGCGCCAGGCTGCCGTACATCCGCTCGTTTACTGGCCGGTTGAGGGTCAGGCCGATCATGCTCTTGCGTGAAACGCCCACCAACAGCGGGCGTCCCAGGCGCTGCAAGCTGTCCATGTGCTTGAACAGACTAAGATTATGCTCCAAGGTTTTGGCAAAGCCGAAGCCCGGATCAAGAATAATGCGTTCCGCCTCGATGCCGACCGCCGCACAGGCAGCCATACGCGCTTCAAGATAGCGGCCAACCTCGGCAGTCACGTCTTCGTAATGCGGGTCGTCCTGCATGTTTCCGGGCTCCCCGCGCATATGCATCAGGCATACCGGCAAGCCGGTGGCCGCCGCCGCATCCAGGGCGCCATCCCGTGACAGCGAGCGGACATCGTTGATCAACCCAGCCCCCAGCCGCGCCGACTCGCGAATGACCGCCGGCGTGGACGTGTCCACTGAGATCACCACATCCAGCTCGCGATTGAGTGCTTCGACGATGGGCGCAACGCGCTCCAGCTCTTCGAGCGCCGTCACCACCCGCGCACCGGGCCGAGTGGACTCGCCACCGACGTCGATCAGCGTCGCTCCTGCCGCAACCATTGTCTCGGCATGACGCAAGGCCGCATCACGCTGGGTGAAGCGGCCGCCATCGGAGAAGGAATCCGGAGTGATATTGAGGATACCCATGACATGGGTACGGGAAAGGTCGAGAACCCGGTTGCCGCAAGGCAACCGGGTTGGGTACTGCTGTGAAGTCATGTCAGCCCTTAGTGTTGCGCAGCCGGACCACCGATAGGGGACTCGGGACGGTCACCCTGGGATGCAGCGGTGCCCGAAGTACCGGAATCGTTGTCCCAGTCCCGCGGCTCGCGCGGTGTACGACCTGCCATGATGTCGTCGATCTGGTCGGCGTCGATGGTTTCGTACTTCATCAGCGCATCGGCCATGGCGTCGAGCTTGTCACGGTTGTCCGTGAGGATCTGCTTGGCAGTGGCATAGCACTGGTCGATGATGCTGCGCACCTCGGAGTCGATCAGCTTGGCGGTCTCGCCCGACACATTGGTGTGCTGGCCACTAGAGCCTCGGCCCAGGAACACTTCGCCCTCTTCCTCGGCGTACATCAGCGGCCCGAGCTTTTCCGACAGCCCCCACTTGGTCACCATGTTCCGTGCGATCTGGCTGGCACGCATGATGTCGTTGGAGGCGCCGGTGGTCACGCCGTCGAAGCCCAGGGTCATCTCTTCGGCGATACGGCCGCCGTACAGCGAGCAGATCTGGCTGATCAGCGCGCGCTTGGACAGGCTGTAGCGGTCTTCTTCCGGCAGGAACATGGTCACGCCCAGCGCACGACCGCGCGGGATGATCGAAACCTTGTACACCGGATCATGCTCGGGAACGATGCGACCGACGATGGCGTGGCCCGCCTCGTGGTAGGCAGTGTTCTGTTTCTCTTTCTCCGACATGACCATGGTCTTGCGCTCGGCGCCCATCATGATCTTGTCCTTGGCCAGCTCGAACTCCTTCATCTCCACCACGCGCTTGCCACCGCGGGCGGCGAAGAGCGAGGCCTCGTTGACCAGGTTGGCCAGGTCGGCACCGGAGAAGCCAGGTGTACCGCGCGCGATGACCGCCGGGTTGACGTTGTCGCCGATCGGCACCTTGCGCATGTGGACCTTGAGGATCTGTTCGCGACCGCGGATATCCGGCAGGCCGACCACCACCTGGCGGTCGAAGCGACCGGGACGCAGCAGCGCCGGGTCAAGCACGTCAGGACGGTTGGTGGCAGCGATGACGATGATGCCATCGTTCATTTCGAAGCCATCCATCTCTACCAGCAACTGGTTGAGGGTCTGCTCGCGTTCGTCGTGACCGCCGCCCATGCCGGCACCACGATGGCGACCCACGGCGTCGATCTCGTCGATGAAGATGATGCACGGTGCGTGCTTCTTGGCCTGTTCGAACATGTCGCGCACACGGCTGGCACCGACACCGACGAACATTTCCACGAAGTCCGAACCGGAAATGGTGAAGAACGGCACCTTGGCCTCACCTGCAATGGCCTTGGCCAGCAGGGTCTTGCCGGTACCCGGAGGGCCGACCATCAGCACGCCGCGCGGGATACGACCACCCAGGCGCTGGAACTTGCCCGGATCACGCAGGAACTCGACCAGCTCGCCGACTTCTTCCTTGGCTTCGTCGCAACCGGCGACATCGGCCAGGGTCGTCTTGACCTGGTCTTCGGACAAGAGGCGCGCCTTGCTCTTGCCGAAGCTCATCGGGCCGCCCTTGCCGCCGGCACCGCCCTGCATCTGGCGCATGAAGAACATGAATACCGCGATGATCACCAGGATCGGGAAGCTGGCTACGAGCAACTGGGTCCAGATGCTCTGCTGCTCGGGTTGACGACCTTCGATCACCACGTGATTGTCGACCAGGTCGCCAATCAGGCCGTTGTCCTGGATCGCCGGACGGATGGTCTTGAAGGTATCGCCGTCGCTGCGCTTGCCGGTAATGACAGCACCGTCGACCGTGACGCGCTCGACCTTGCCATCCTTGACTTGCTGGATGAAGTCGGAATAGTTGAGGGTCTGCGGCTCATTCGGGCTGGAGAAGTTGTTCATCACCGTCACCAGGACCGCCGCGATGATCAACCACAGGATCAAATTCTTTGCCATATCGTTCAATTCGCTACCCTCTGAAGCAGGTTTAGGCGCAACCGTGCCTCGCATGATAATCAGCGGCTTAACTTACTACATTCCTACAACGGCTGTTGGCGCCGTCTGTAACCCTTTGTGAATCCAGACTACACGATATTCATCCACACCACGCAGGGAGACCGATTGGAAAATACTATCGGTACCGCGTTAAACCGCCGCGTTATTCGCCGCGGTAGCCCCTCGCCAGAAGGTATTGCTCACGCGAGCGATCACGTGACGACGACGGCTTGCGCATCTGGACCTTGTCGAATTTCTGACGAACGTCCTTCAAATAGGTATCGAAGCCTTCACCCTGGAAGATCTTGATCAGAAAATCCCCACCTGGACGCAGGACGCGACTGGCCAGATCAAGGGCCAGCTCACAAAGGAACATCGCCCGCGGCATATCGACAGCAGGCGTACCACTCATGTTGGGGGCCATATCCGAAATCACAAGGTCCACCTGTGAATTACCTACGGCCTCGAGAATCTGCGCAAGCACTTCGTCCTGGGTGAAATCGCCCTGGATGAAGGTCACGTCGGGAATGCTGTCCATTTCCAGGATGTCGGAAGCGATCAGCCGACCTTGCCCGCCGATCAGCCGGCTGGTGACCTGGGACCAGCCACCCGGCGCGGCGCCGAGGTCGATCACGCTCATGCCCGGGCGGATCAAGCGGTCCTTTTCCTGGATTTCCAGCAGTTTGTAGCTCGCGCGCGAGCGGTAGCCGTCCTTTTGCGCCTGTTTGACGAAAGGATCGTTGAAATGCTCTCTCAGCCAGTTATGGCTGCTCTTGGAACGCTGCGCCACTGGGCACCTCGATGATTAAGCGTCGTGATTGACTGGGCGGAGCCACGGGCCCTCGGGTAAAATGGCCGCCATTTTTACAGAATCCAGACGAAAGGGTCAGATTATGCCGCTCAATAACGAGCAGAAGAAACAGTACAAATCCATTGGTCACGACCTGAAACCGGTCCTGATCGTGGCGGGCAATGGCTTGACCGAAGGTGTCCTCGCCGAACTCGAGCGTGCCCTGGTAGATCATGAACTGATCAAGGTGCAGGTCAAGCTCGAAGACCGGGAAGAACGTCGGGCAGTCATGGATGAACTGAGCAAGATCGGCCGAGCCGAACAGGTACAGATCATCGGCAAGATGGTCCTGCTGTATCGCCGTAACCCGCAACCGAACAAGCAACTGTCCAATATCCACCGCTACAAGTAACGGTGATACCGGTCAGCGGCGCGTCTTAGCGCGCCCTGGTCGGGACAGGCTGGGCCACCAGCGCAATGCCGCTGAGCCCCAGCACGACGAAGCAGAACACCTGCCAGCGCGCACCGGCCGAGAAGCCGTAGCGCAAGGTGTAATAGCCGATGCAAGCGGTGAAACCGACCAGCAGCAACTTGCCGCTGAACAGCCGCCAGCAAGCCGGCAATCCCTTCAGCCGCACCAGCACGGCCAATTGCGTCAACAATCCCAGCGCCGCCACACCGATCAACCAGCGGTCGATCTGGATAGAGATGTCCTCTATCAGCAGGGGCGCCAGGCTGCTGACCTTCAACGCCGGCACCAGGCCGACATGAAACACCCAAAGGCCACCGACCCAGAATACCTGGGCCAGTTGCCAGAGGATGGCTTCGACGCAAGGCCCGGAGAGGCTGTCGTCAGATGTGCTTGACTTCGACAATCTCGTACTCGACCGTGCCGCTCGGGGTTTTCACCACGACCACATCGCCTTCTTCCTTGCCGATGATGGCGCGGGCGATCGGCGCGCTCGCGGAGAGCTTGCCTTTCTTGATATCAGCCTCGTCCTCGCCAACGATCTGGTAGGTCACCTGATCGCCGGTCTCGGTGTTTTCCAGATCCACGGTGGTACCGAAAATCACCTTGCCGGTATGGGCGATGGTGGTGACGTCGATCACCACCGAGTTCTGCAGACGGCCTTCGATGTCGCGGATCCGCGCCTCGACCATGCCCTGCTCTTCACGAGCGGCGTGGTATTCGGCGTTTTCCTTGAGATCGCCCAGCTCCCGCGCTTCACCGATCGCCTGGCTCAGGCGTGGGCGCTCGGTCTTGCTGAGGAAGGTCAGTTCGTCTTCCAGGGCGCGAGCGCCCTGGACGGTCATCGGGTACTTGGTAATGCTCATGCTTTGAGTCCTGCATGCAGATCCTGCAAGCGGCGAACGGTCTTTTCCGGACCGAACTTCAGCGCTTCGCAGATAGCTTCACCGGCCGCAATGGTGGTGGTGCAGTAGATCTTGTGCTGCAACGCATTGCGGCGAATCGAGTAGGAATCGGCGATCGACTGGCGACCTTCGGTGGTGTTGATGATCAGCGACACTTCGTCGTTCTTGATCATGTCGACCACGTGCGGACGCCCTTCGGTCACCTTGTTCACGCGACGCACTTTCAGGCCGGCCGCCTCGATGATCTTCGCGGTTCCGGCAGTTGCGACCACTTCGAAGCCCAGGGCAATCAGGTCGCGGGCAACGCCGGCCACTTGCGGCTTGTCGTCGTCACGCACGCTGATGAACGCGGTACCGCCGGTCGGCAGCACTTCGCTGGCACCCATCTGGGCCTTGGCGAAGGCTTCACCGAAGCTGTCGCCGACACCCATGACTTCGCCGGTGGATTTCATCTCAGGGCCGAGGATCGGGTCAACCCCAGGGAACTTGGCGAACGGGAACACCGCTTCCTTGACGCTGTAGAAGTTAGGAATGATTTCCTTGGTGAAGCCCAGCTCTTTCAGGGTCTTACCGGCCATGACACGGGCCGCGATCATCGCCAGCGAGGTGCCGATGCACTTCGAAACGAAAGGCACGGTCCGCGAAGCGCGCGGGTTGACTTCAATCACGTAGATCTTGTCGCCCTGCAGCGCCAGCTGCACGTTCATCAGGCCGACAACGCCCAGCTCCAGGGCCATCTTCTTGACCTGCTCGCGGACTTCGTCCTGCACATGGGCAGGCAACGAGTACGGCGGCAGCGAGCATGCAGAGTCACCGGAGTGAACACCGGCCTGCTCGATGTGCTGCATGATCGCGCCGATGACCACGTCGGTGCCGTCGCAGACCGCATCCACGTCCATCTCGATGGCGCAGTTGAGGAAGTGGTCGAGCAGCACCGGGCTGTCGTTGGAGACCTGGACCGCTTCACGCAGGTAGCGCTTCAGTTCGTCCAGCTCGTAGACGATTTCCATGGCGCGACCGCCCAGTACGTAGGACGGACGAACGACCAGCGGGTAGCCGATATCGCCAGCGGCGCGAATGGCTTCGTCTTCGCTGCGCACGGTGGCGTTTGGCGGCTGCAGCAGGTTCAGGCGCTGGACCATCTGCTGGAAGCGCTCGCGGTCTTCGGCACGGTCGATGGCGTCAGGGCTGGTACCGATGATCGGTACACCGGCCTCTTCCAGGGCGCGAGCCAGTTTCAGCGGGGTCTGGCCGCCGTAGTGGACGATGACGCCCTTCGGCTTCTCGACGCGCACCACTTCCAGCACGTCTTCCAGGGTCAGCGGCTCGAAGTACAGGCGGTCGGAGGTGTCGTAGTCGGTGGAAACGGTTTCCGGGTTGCAGTTGACCATGATGGTCTCGTAACCGTCGTCACGCAGTGCCAGCGCGGCATGCACGCAGCAGTAGTCGAACTCGATGCCCTGGCCGATACGGTTCGGACCGCCGCCCAGGATCATGATCTTGTCGCGGGTCGACGGATTGGCCTCGCACTCTTCCTCGTAGGTCGAGTACAGGTAGGCGGTGTCGGTGGCGAACTCGGCGGCGCAGGTATCCACGCGCTTGTACACCGGGAAGACTTCCAGCTTGTGGCGATGGCGACGCAGGTTCTTGTCGGTGATACCCAGCAGCTTGGCCAGGCGCTGGTCGGAGAAGCCCTTGCGCTTGAGGTTCAGCATCAGTTGCTTGTCGATGGCGGCCAGGCCTAGGGTCTTGACCTTCTCTTCTTCCTTGATCAGGTCTTCGATCTGGATCAGGAACCAGTGGTCGATGCTGGTCAGGGCGAAGATTTCGTCGCGGGTCATGCCGGCGCGGAAGGCATCGGCCACGTACCAGATACGCTCGGCGCCCGGCACGGTCAGCTCGCGCTTGAGGATGCTCGGGGTTTCCGGGTTGGCCAGGTCGACTTTCGGGTCGAGGCCGCACACACCGACTTCCAGGCCACGCAGGGCTTTCTGCAGTGACTCCTGGAAGGTCCGGCCGATGGCCATGACTTCACCCACGGATTTCATCTGGGTGGTCAGGCGGGCGTCGGCTTTCGGGAATTTCTCGAAGGCGAAACGTGGCAGCTTGGTGACGACGTAGTCGATCGATGGCTCGAAGGACGCCGGGGTACGACCGCCGGTGATGTCGTTCTGCAGCTCGTCGAGGGTGTAGCCGACAGCCAGCTTGGCGGCGATCTTGGCGATCGGGAAGCCGGTGGCTTTCGAAGCCAGTGCGGAGGAACGGGATACCCGCGGGTTCATTTCGATCACGACCATGCGGCCGGTGTTCGGGCAGATACCGAACTGCACGTTGGAACCGCCGGTTTCGACACCGATTTCACGCAGCACCGCCAGGGAGGCGTTGCGCATGATCTGGTATTCCTTATCGGTCAGGGTCTGTGCCGGAGCAACGGTGATCGAGTCACCGGTGTGCACGCCCATCGGGTCGAAGTTCTCGATGGAGCAGACGATGATGCAGTTGTCCTTTTTGTCGCGGACCACTTCCATCTCGTACTCTTTCCAGCCGATCAGCGATTCGTCGATCAGCAGTTCCTTGGTCGGCGACAGGTCGAGGCCACGGGCGCAGATCTCTTCGAACTCTTCACGGTTGTAGGCGATGCCACCACCGGTACCGCCCATGGTGAAGGACGGACGGATGATGCACGGGAAGCCCAGCTTCTCGAGGACCGCATTGGCCTCTTCCATGCTGTGGGCGATACCCGAGCGCGGGCATTCCAGGCCGATGGCCTTCATTGCCTTGTCGAAACGCGAACGGTCTTCGGCCTTGTCGATGGTGTCGGCGTTGGCGCCGATCATTTCCACGCCGAATTTCTCCAGGACGCCCTCGCGCTCCAGGTCCAGGGCGCAGTTCAGTGCGGTCTGGCCACCCATGGTCGGCAGCAGCGCGTCCGGCCGCTCTTTCTCGATGATCTTGGCAACGGACTGCCACTTGATCGGCTCGATGTAGGTGGCGTCGGCCATGGCCGGGTCGGTCATGATGGTGGCAGGGTTGGAGTTCACCAGGATGACGCGGAAACCCTCCTCGCGCAGGGCCTTGCAAGCCTGGGCGCCGGAGTAGTCGAATTCGCAGGCCTGGCCGATCACGATCGGGCCAGCGCCGAGAATCAGGATGCTTTTAATGTCTGTACGTTTTGGCATGGTTGTCACTCAAATCCGCAGGTCAGTCGGCAAGCCGTCTTGAACAATCTTGGTCAGGCGCTGCTGAACCGGGCTTCGCCGGTCCAGCGCCTTCACGCAGGGATGCTTAGCGGCGCTTGGCCATGGCATCGATGAAACGATCGAACAGTGGCGCGACATCGGTCGGGCCAGGGCTGGCTTCAGGGTGGCCCTGGAAGCTGAACGCGCTCTTGTCGGTGCGCTCGATGCCCTGCAGGGTACCGTCGAACAGCGACTTGTGGATGGCGCGAACGTTGGCCGGCAGGGTGGCCTCGTCGACCGCGAAGCCGTGGTTCTGGCTGGTGATCATCACCACGCCGGTGTCCAGGTCCTGGACCGGGTGGTTGGCACCGTGATGGCCGTGGCCCATCTTCACGGTCTTGGCACCGGACGCCAGGGCCAGCAGCTGGTGACCGAGGCAGATACCGAAGACCGGGATATCGGTTTCCAGGATTTCCTTGATCGCCTGGATGGCGTAGTCGCAAGGCTCCGGATCGCCAGGGCCGTTGGACAGGAACACGCCATCAGGGTTGAGGGCAAGCACTTCGCTGGCCGGGGTCTGCGCCGGGACGACGGTCAGGCGGCAGCCACGGGCGACCAGCATGCGCAGGATGTTCAGCTTGACGCCATAGTCGTAGGCAACCACGTGGTACGGCAGGTCGGCCGCCTCGATGGTCGGGTGGCTGTCGGTTTTCAGCTCCCAGACACTGGAGCGCCACTCGTAGGCACTCTTGGTGCTGACCACCTTGGCCAGGTCCATGCCTTTCAGGCCCGGGAATCCGCGCGCTGCGGCGATGGCGGCTTCCTCGCTGATATTGTCACCGGCCAGGATACAACCGTTCTGTGCACCTTTCTCACGCAGGATGCGGGTCAGGCGGCGGGTATCGATACCGGCGATGGCCACGACATTGTTGGCTTTGAGGTAATCGCTCAGGGACAGGGTGTTACGCCAGTTGCTGGCGATCAGCGGCAGGTCGCGGATGACCAGGCCGGCCGACCAGACGCGATCGGACTCGGCGTCTTCGGCGGTAGTGCCGGTGTTGCCGATATGAGGGTAGGTCAGGGTAACGATCTGTTGCGAGTACGATGGGTCAGTCAGGATTTCCTGATAGCCGGTCATTGCGGTGTTGAACACCACCTCACCAACGGTCTGACCGTCGGCTCCAATGGCTTCACCGCGAAAAATGCTGCCATCGGCAAGGGCGAGTATGGCTGGCTTAGTCAAGAAGACCTCCCGTAAATCAAGCCTGAAGGGGCGATCGCAGGTTGCAAAAAAGCGGAATGACGTATAGATACGTCACCCCGCTTTCTTCGTCGAATTATCTGCGCGCTTTTAGTGGACACACTAAAGCTGTAGCTTACAGAAAAACGCTTTTTGGGTCTACCACTGATGTGTCTGAAAGACGCAGGAATGCGACAGGGCGCATCGGAGAAGGCCGCAGGAGTGCCCGCTCATGGAGACCGGGCACTCTGGGTAACGCAGCACAGAATCAATGCAGGTCGAGCACGTCCTGCATATCGTACAGGCCCGGCTCGCGACCATCGAGCCACATGGCCGCACGAACCGCACCCTTGGCGAAGGTCATGCGACTGGAAGCCTTGTGGGTGATTTCCACGCGCTCGCCCTCGGCGGCGAACAGCACGGTGTGGTCACCGACTACATCACCGGCACGCACAGTGGCGAAACCAATGGTCTGGCGATCACGTGCGCCGGTCTGGCCCTCGCGACCGTAGACCGCCACCTCCTTCAGATCGCGCCCCAGCGCCTGGGCCACCACTTCGCCCATGCGCAGTGCGGTACCGGACGGCGCATCGACCTTGTGACGATGGTGGGCCTCGATGATCTCGATATCCACTTCATCGGCCAGCACGCGGGCAGCGGTGTCGAGCAGCTTCAGGCAGAGGTTGACCCCTACGCTGAAGTTGGCGGCGAAGACGATCGGAATCTCCTTGCCCGCCTCGACCAGCAGCTGCTTCTCCTCGGCACTGAAGCCCGTAGTGCCAATTACCATGGCCTTCCCCGCCTTGCGGCAGAACGCCAGGTTCTTCAGGGTCACCGACGGGTGGGTGAAGTCGATCAACACATCGAACTCTTCCACCACCTTGGCCAGGTCGTCCGAGATCGGCACGCCGATCCGGCCCAGCGCCGCCAGCTCGCCGGCATCGGCACCCACCAGCGTGCTGTCGGGACGATCCACCGCCGCCGTCAGACCAGCGCCCTGGACGTGCTGGATCGCCTCGACCAGGGTCTTGCCCATGCGCCCAGCCGCGCCCATTACCGCAATACGTCGCATGCGTTTTTCCTTTTACAGATCGCCGAAGAAGCGTTTCACACCCTCGAACCAGCCACTGGCCTTGGGCGAATGGGAACTGTCGCCTTCCAGGGAAGCACGCAGCTCTTCGAGCAGCTCGCGCTGGCGACGGCTCAGGTTGACCGGCGTCTCGACCGCCACACGGCACATCAGGTCACCGGCACCACCACCACGCACCGGCGCCACACCCTTGCCGCGCAAGCGGAACTGCTTGCCGGTCTGGGTACCTTCCGGAATCTTCAGCTTGACCCGACCATCGAGGGTCGGCACTTCCAGCTCGCCACCCAATGCCGCATCGGTGTAGCTGATCGGTACTTCGCAGTACAGATGCTTGCCGTCACGCTGGAAGATCGGGTGCTCGCGCACATTGATCACCACGTACAGGTCGCCGGTCGGGCCACCCTGGGTGCCCGCCTCGCCTTCGCCGGAGAGGCGAATGCGGTCGCCGGTATCGACACCGGCCGGCACCTTGACCGACAGGGTCTTGTACTCTTCGATGCGCCCCTCGCCGTGGCAGGAGTCGCACGGATCGGTGATGATCTTGCCCTGCCCCTGGCAACGCGGGCAGGTCTGCTGCACCGAGAAGAAGCCTTGCTGCATGCGCACCTGGCCGATGCCGCCGCAGGTCGGGCAGGTCGCTGGCGAAGAGCCTTTCTTCGCGCCCGAGCCGTCGCATGGCTTGCAGTTGACCAGTGTCGGCACACGGATATTGACCGTGGTGCCACGCACCGCTTCTTCGAGGTTCAGCTCCAGGGTGTAGCGCAGGTCACTGCCACGCTGGGCGCCGCCGCGGGAACCGCCACGACCACCACCGAAGAAATCGCTGAACACATCGCCGAAGATGTCGGAGAAATTGGCGCCGCCAAAACCGGCACCGCCGCCACCCATGCTCGGGTCGACGCCGGCGTGGCCGTACTGGTCGTACGCGGCACGCTTGCTGGTATCGGAGAGCACTTCGTAGGCCTCGTTGGCCTCCTTGAACAGCTCTTCGGACTCTTTGCTATCGGGATTACGGTCCGGGTGGTGCTTCATCGCCAGGCGACGGTAGGCCTTTTTCAAATCAGCCTCGCTCGCGCCCCGCTCGACTCCCAGAACCTCGTAATAGTCACGCTTTGCCATGGTTCTTTGCACTCTTGAGGACGTTCGGCAAACCTCTGCGCGTCAGCGCTGTGCCGTCAGCATCGGCATCGCTACCGGTGCTGGAGAAAATTCGGGTGTTCCAGACACGCCAACGCGGGAGCAAGCCCCCGCGCGGCGACATCCTACCAGTCAACGTCAAACATCAGTCAACCGGCCGACAACCAGCAGCAATTACTTGTTGTCTTTGACTTCTTCGAACTCGGCGTCAACGACGTCGTCGTGCTTGGCGTCGTCAGCCTGCTGGGCCTGAGCACCCGCTTCCGGCTTCTCGCCCTGCTCGGCGTACATCTTCTGGGCAACCGGCGCGGAGACTTTCGACAGCTCTTCGATCTTCGCTTCGATGGCAGCCTTGTCGTCGCCCTTGACGGCGGCCTCCAGGGCAACCACAGCGGCTTCGATCGCGGTCTTCTCTTCGGCGGTTACCTTGTCACCGGCGTCAGCGACCATCTTGCGGGTCGAGTGGACCAGCGCGTCACCCTGGTTGCGGGCGGCGGCCAGCTCTTCGAACTTGCGGTCTTCCTCGGCGTTGACTTCAGCGTCGCGAACCATCTGCTGGATCTCTTCCTCGGACAGGCCGGAGTTGGCCTTGATCACGATGGACTGCTGCTTGCCGGTGGCCTTGTCCTTCGCACCTACGTGCAGGATGCCGTTGGCGTCGATGTCGAAGGTAACCTCGATCTGCGGAACGCCACGTGGAGCAGGCGGAATCTCGGCCAGGTCGAACTTGCCCAGGGACTTGTTCTGCGCGGCTTGCTTGCGCTCGCCTTGCAGGACGTGAATGGTCACTGCGCTCTGGTTGTCGTCGGCGGTCGAGAACACCTGCGACTTCTTGGTCGGGATGGTGGTGTTCTTCTCGATCAGCGCGGTCATCACGCCACCCATGGTTTCGATACCGAGGGTCAGCGGGCTGACGTCGAGCAGCAGGACGTCCTTGACGTCACCGGCCAGAACGGCGCCCTGGATGGCCGCACCCATGGCAACGGCTTCGTCAGGGTTGACGTCCTTGCGCGCTTCCTTGCCGAAGAACTCGCCAACGGTTTTCTGTACCAGCGGCATGCGGGTCTGGCCACCGACCAGGATCACGTCGTCGATCTTGCTGACGTCGATGCCAGCGTCTTTCATGGCGATGCGGCATGGCTCGATGGTGCGCTGAACCAGGTCTTCGACCAGCGACTCCAGCTTGGCGCGGGAGATCTTCACGTTCAGGTGCTTCGGACCGGTGGCGTCGGCAGTGATGTACGGCAGGTTGACGTCGGTCTGCTGGCTGGAAGACAGCTCGATCTTGGCCTTCTCGGCAGCTTCTTTCAGACGCTGCATGGCCAGAGGATCACCCTTCAGGTTCATGCCGGTTTCTTTCTTGAATTCCTCGACGAGGTAGTCGATCAGACGGATGTCGAAGTCTTCACCACCGAGGAAGGTGTCACCGTTGGTTGCCAGCACTTCGAACTGGTGCTCGCCATCGACTTCGGCGATTTCGATCACCGAAACGTCGAAGGTACCGCCACCCAGGTCATAGACGATCACGGTGTGGTCACCCTTGGCCTTGTCCATGCCGTAGGCCAGTGCGGCAGCGGTCGGTTCGTTGATGATGCGCTTGACGTCCAGACCGGCGATACGGCCGGCGTCCTTGGTTGCCTGGCGCTGGCTGTCGTTGAAGTACGCAGGTACGGTGATGACCGCTTCGGTCACTGCCTCGCCGAGGTAGTCTTCGGCGGTTTTCTTCATTTTCTTCAGGACTTCGGCGCTGATTTGCGGCGGAGCCATTTTCTGGCCGTTGACTTCGACCCAGGCGTCATTGTTGTCCGCCTTGACGATCTTGTACGGAACCATCTGGATGTCTTTCTGCACGACGTCTTCTTCGAAGCGACGGCCGATCAGACGCTTTACTGCGTACAGGGTGTTGTGCGGGTTGGTGACGGCCTGGCGCTTGGCCGACTGGCCAACCAGGATCTCGCCATCGTTGGCGTAAGCGATGATCGACGGCGTGGTGCGAGCGCCTTCGGCGTTCTCGATCACCTTGACGTTGCCGTTTTCCAGAATGGAGACGCAGGAGTTGGTGGTCCCCAGGTCGATACCGATGATTTTGCCCATGTTAACTCTCCCGAAACTTTGGATTTGGTTGCCGCAGCGGTGGTTGCCAACTGCGGTAGCACTTAAACGCTTGACACCTAGATGGGGGCCATCCGGCTAATTTCAAGCCTTCTCGTCGATGGAAGGCGAAACCGCTGCCGGAGCCTTGCTGACCACGACCATGGCCGGACGCAACAGACGTCCGTTGAGCTGATAACCCTTCTGAAACACCTTGAGCACGCTGTTCGGCTCGACGTCGGCGCTTTCCTGCATGGCCATCGCCTGGTGCTGCTCGGCATTGAAGGGTTCGCCGTGCGGGTCGATGGCTTCGAGGTTGTAGCGCTTGAGGGTGTCTTCGAACATCTTGAGGGTCAGCTCGATGCCTTCGCGCATCGGACGGATGCTTTCGTCGTCCGCGCTGGACAGCTCCAGGCCGCGCTCCAGGCTGTCGATGACCGGGAGAAGATCGCCAGCGAACTTCTCCAGGGCGAATTTGTGGGCCTTTTCCACGTCCTGCTCGGCACGGCGGCGGACGTTCTGCAGGTCGGCGGCGGTGCGCAGGGCCTGGTCCTGGGCTGCGGCAACCTGCTCCTCGAGCAGCTGCACGCGCGCAACCAGATCCTCGGAACCCGCCTCGGCGGCTTTGTCTGCGTTTGGATTCAGTTCGTCCAGCTTCTGCTCATCAGCCATGAAATATCTCCTCTCAATGTGGTCGGCGAGCTCGACTCGCGCATCTGCCGGCCTATATGGGGTCGCAAAAAGCAGCTTCAAGGGCGATTGAACATCAATGTGCGGGGCACATAACTGTCCGCGATCAAAAGCCGGCCGGCACAAGCGAATGATGCTAAGGAAGGGCATTGCCAGAAATTTCAAAAACACTGTATAAATAACCAGACATTGACTCTGGGAGCCGCCCGCATGCTGGTGCACCTGTCCATCCACAACTACGCCATCGTCGAACACCTTGACCTCGAACTCGCCCGCGGCATGAGCGTCATCACCGGCGAAACCGGGGCCGGCAAGTCGATCATGCTCGACGCCCTGGGCCTGACCCTGGGTGATCGCGCCGACAGCGGCGTGGTGCGCCCGGGCGCAGACAAGGCCGACATCCTCGCCACCTTCGACCTGGACGACATTCCCGAGGCCCGCTCCTGGCTGGCCGAGCGCGACCTGGACAACGACGGCCCCTGCATCCTGCGTCGCGTGGTCACCGCCGAAGGCCGCAGCCGCGGCTACATCAACGGCACCCCATGCCCCCTCGGCGATCTCAAGGCGCTGGGCGAACTGTTGATCGATATCCACAGCCAGCACGAGCACCAGTCGTTGCTGAAGACCGACACCCACCGCCGCCTGCTCGACGAGTACGCCGGCGCCACCGACCTGGCACGCCAGGTACAGCTGGCTGCACAACGCTGGCGGCAGACCCACACCGAACTGGAACGCCTGCGCAACTCGGGCGATGAACAGCGCGCCCGCCACCAGTTGCTCAGCTACCAGCTGGAAGAACTGGACAACCTGGGCCTTGGCGAAAACGAACTGGAGCAACTGGAGCAGGAGCACAAGAACCTGACCAACGCCGAAGCCCTGTTCGGCATCTGCCGCCAGGTGATCGACCATTGCAGCGAGAGCGATTCAGGCAATGTGCTGAGCGCCCTGACAGCCAGCCTCAATCGCCTGACCGCCGTGCAGAATGCTCCTCGCGCCCTGGGCGAAGCCGTCAACCTGATCGCAAGCGCGCAGATCCAGGTGGAAGAAGCCGTTGGCGAACTCAACCGCTTCCTCGACAACTTCGATGCCGACCCGATGCGCCTGCAGCAACTGGAAGAGCGCCTCGATGCTCTCTATACCCTGGCGCGCAAGCACCGCGTCCACCCTACCGGGTTGCTCGACCTGCAGCAGCGCCTGGGCGAGGAGCTGGAAAGCCTGAATGCCAACGACGAATCGATCGAACGCCTTGAAGAGGAACTCAAGGCGTATACCCGCCACTATCATGAAAAGGCCGGCGAACTGAGCAGCCTGCGCCAGCGCGCATCGACCCAGCTGGCTTCGGCAGTGGAGCAGGAGATCCAGCGCCTGGGCATGCCGGGCGGTCGCTTCCGCATCGAGCTTCGGCCTGGCAATGGCGAAGACCTGCACCCCCACGGGCTGGAACAGGTGGAACTGCTGGTCAGCGCCAACCCCGGGCAGCCTCTCAAGGGGCTGGCGAAAGTGGCCTCCGGTGGCGAGTTGTCACGCATCAGCCTGGCGATCCAGGTAATCACCGCGCAGACCTCGCGAATCCCGACCCTGGTCTTCGACGAAGTGGACGTGGGCATCGGCGGCCCCACTGCAGAAATCGTTGGCCAGTTGCTGCGTCGCCTGGGCGAGCGTGGCCAGGTCCTGACCGTCACCCACCTGCCGCAGGTAGCTGCGCAAGGCCACCACCACCTGTTCGTGCACAAGGTGCGCAACAGCGATGCCACGCACACGGCCGTTACCAGCCTGGGCAAACGCGAGCGGGTCGAGGAAGTGGCACGCATGCTCGGCGGCATCGACCTGACCAAGGAATCACTGGCTCACGCCAGGAAGATGGTGGTGACCAGCAAGAGCTGATCCGGAAAACCTGAAATAAAGAAGGCGACCCGTGGGTCGCCTTCTTTATTGATGCAAACAAGCGCGAACGCTTACTTCTTCTTGCGCACGTACAACACCAGGTTGTGATCGACCAGTTCGTAACCGTGCTCGGCAACGATTTCCTTCTGGCGCTTCTCGATTTCAGCATCGAAGAATTCGACCACCTCACCGGAGTCCACGTTGACCATATGGTCGTGATGGCCGCCATCGGCCAATTCGAATACCGCGTGACCGCCGTCGAAGTTGTGACGTACGACCAGGCCGGCAGCCTCGAACTGGGTCAGGACACGATAAACCGTGGCCAGGCCGACATCTTCCCCCGCCTCCATCAACGCCTTGTAGACGTCTTCAGCGCTCATGTGGCGCTGCTCGGTAGAGTCGAGCATCTGTAGGATCTTGACTCGAGGCAGGGTCACCTTGAGACCGGCTTTGCGCAGTTCGCTATTTTCAACCATGGTCAGCTTTCTCGCCGATGCTGCTTCGCAGCTTCTCTGAATACGGGTATGATCGGGGTTTACGTTGTCCAGCCAAGATAGTGGAAGTCGCCCACCGATGCAAAACACCAAGCTCTTGCTAACCAGCCTCACCCTCGTGGGACTGCTCGCACTCGCCGGTTGCTCGTTTCCCGGGGTTTACAAAATCGACATCCAGCAGGGCAATGTCGTAACGCAGGACATGATAGACCAATTGCGCCCCGGAATGACCCGTCGCCAAGTACGGTTTATCATGGGCAATCCGCTGATCCAGGACACCTTCCACACCAATCGCTGGGATTACCTGTACAGCCTGCAACCTGGCGGCGGTGAGCGCCAACAGGAACGCATCAGCGTCTTCTTCAACGAACAGGACCAACTGGCCAGCCTCTCCGGCGACTTCATGCCAGGCAAGAGCCGCGACCAGGAAATTCTTGGTAACGAAAGCAGCACGACTGTCAGCCAGCCAGGCCAGCAACAGGCCGAGCCGGCAACACCAGAAAAACCTGCCCGCCCGGGCTCGCTGGAAGAGAAAATCCAGCGCGACGTCGACACCATCGAAGTCATGCCGGTACCGGCGCCGCCGCCACTGCAAACCGAGTAATCAAGGCGTGCATAAAAAAGCCCGAACAGATGTTCGGGCTTTTTTTTGAGCTGTGGCCTGTCAACCGTAGAGCTGCTTGGCCCGCTGGCAAAACGCATCGACCAGGGTATTCGCCGCCTGGTTGAACAGCGGCCCCAATGTCGCCTTGACCAAGGCTCCGGAATACTCGAACGACAGGTCCAGGCTGATCTTGCAGGCCTTCTCGCCCAAGGGCTTGAACACCCAAAGGCCATGCAACTGGCTGAACGGCCCCTCTTCCAGATTCATCTCGATGGATTGCCCCGGCACCAGTACATTGCGCGTTACAAAGTGCTGGCTGAGCCCGCCCTTCGCGACCTCGACCCTGGCCCGCATGGCGGTCTCGCTCTGCTCCAGCACGGTGGAACCGGAACACCAGGGCAGGAACTCGTGGTAGCGATCCACATCGTTGACCAGATCGTAGAGCGCCTGAGCGGGATAAGGCAGCAAGGCCGACCGTTGTATATGGGTAGTCATCCAGGCGTCATTTCCAAACGTGAACAAAAAGGATGCGGGGCATTGTCCGGGATTCACCGCGCCGCCTCAAGCTCGCCACTTCCCCGTAGCCGACGACGCAGCGACTCCCTATAATGCCGCCCCTATGGCCAAACAAAAGAAACATCCGACAGGGACCATCGCGCAGAACAAGAAAGCGCGACACGATTACTTCATCGAACACAAGTTCGAGGCCGGACTGGTCCTGTCCGGTTGGGAAGTAAAAAGCCTGCGTGCCGGCAAGGCGCACCTCGTGGACAGCTATGTACTGCTCAAGGACGGTGAAGCCTGGCTGATGGGCAGTCATATCACCCCGCTGACCACCGCCAGCACCCACGTCATCGCCGACCCGACCCGTACCCGCAAGCTGCTGCTCAACCGCCGCGAACTCGAGCGCCTGTACGTGGGCGTGCAGCAGAAAGGCTACACCTGCGTGGCGCTGTCCTTGTACTGGAGCAAGCATTTGATCAAGTGCGAAATTGCCCTGGGCAAGGGCAAGAAGGAATACGACAAGCGCGACACCGAGCGCGAGCGCGATTCCAATCGCGAGCTGCAGCGCGCGGTGCGTAACAAGGGGCGGGAAGACTAGTTCTTTCTATGCCCTTGAGGGCCTCATCGCTGGCAAGCCAGCTCCCACCCGTGGGAGCTGGCTTGCCAGCGATGAGGTCATCAGCAACAACACAAGATCAGCGCCCCTTGCGCCGCTCCGCCCGCGCCACCCGCTGCACTTCCTGCCGCGCCTCCTCCAGTACTTCCTGCACATACAGGATGTGTCGGCTCGACACTTCCCTTGCATCCTGCGCGCGCCCTTCGACGATCGCCAGGTACAGGTCCCGGTGCTGGCTGATCAGCATGTCCCGGGTCTCCGAACGCTGCTGGTACATGCCACCGATATTGGTCACCACGTTGCGCTTGAGCAGGTCGAACAAGCCGCGGATGGTGTGCAGCAATACCGCGTTGTGACTGGCCTCGGCAATCGCCAGATGAAAGCGCGCGTCGGCGGCGCCTTCTTCGGCGCGGGTCACCTCATCATTGCGGTTGTAGCAATCCTGCAAGGCATCGAACGCCGCCTTGAGCCGCTCGCGATCCACATCGGTCGCACGCATCGCTGCGTAATAAGCGCATGAGGCTTCCAGGGTGTGGCGAAACTCCAGCAAGTCACGCTGGGCCTCCGGGTTGCTTTCGAGCAACTGCAGCAACGGATCGCTGAAGGTCGTACCCAACGACTCCGCCACGTAGTTTCCGCCGCCCTGGCGACTGACCAGCATGCCCTTGGCCACCAGCTTCTGGATCGCCTCGCGCAGCGACGGGCGGGAAACGCCGAACTGTTCGGCCAGCACCCGCTCGGCCGGCAGACGCTCGCCAGCGGTGAGGGTGCCCTCAAGAATCATTCCCTCCAGCCGCTCGACGATATCGTCGGACAAACGGCGCTGGCGGACCTGGTCGAAAACCATCACGTGCTCTCCACAATCCCCGAGTCAGTTCGGGGGCGCCTATTCTGGCCTATCCCGCCCGTCTCTACACCCATCAGTTGGCAAGTTTCCTTACCACTCAGCCAACCCTTTCGTCGGCCCTGCGACCAAAGTTTCACGAGGACAAATTGACACACCCACGGAGAGGCTTTTAACCTAGCGCCTCGCCATTGTAAATTGGTATTACCAATTAACCAATGCCAGCGCCTTACCAAAAACAATTAGGGGCCACCCCATATGCAAACCTGGCAACAACTCTATAGTCCGCTTGGTAGTCTCGGCCTGTCCGCCCTGGCGGCAGTCATCCCGATCGTGTTCTTCTTCCTGGCGCTGGCCGTGTTCCGACTCAAGGGACACATCGCGGGCAGCATCACCCTGGCCCTGTCGATCCTGGTGGCGATCTTCGCCTTCCAGATGCCTGCCGACATGGCGTTCGCCGCCGCCGGCTACGGTTTTGCCTACGGCCTGTGGCCCATCGCCTGGATCATCGTCGCCGCGGTGTTCCTCTACAAACTGACGGTCAAAAGCGGCCAGTTCGAAGTGATCCGCAGCTCCGTGCTGTCGATTACCGATGACCAGCGCCTGCAGGTCCTGCTGATCGGCTTCTGCTTCGGCGCCTTCCTCGAAGGCGCTGCCGGTTTCGGCGCGCCTGTCGCCATTACCGCCGCCCTGCTCGTCGGCCTCGGTTTCAACCCGCTGTACGCCGCCGGCCTGTGCCTGATCGCCAACACCGCGCCCGTGGCCTTCGGTGCCCTGGGCATCCCGATCATCGTGGCCGGCCAGGTCACCGGCATCGACGCCTTCCACATCGGCGCCATGACCGGTCGCCAGTTGCCGCTGCTGTCGCTGTTCGTGCCGTTCTGGCTGGTCTTCATGATGGACGGCCTCAAGGGCGTGAAGGAAACCTGGCCTGCCGCGCTGGTCGCCGGCCTGAGCTTTGCCGTCACCCAGTACTTCACCTCGAACTTCATCGGCCCGGAACTGCCCGATATCACCTCGGCCCTGGCCTCGCTGATCGCCCTGACCCTGTTCCTCAAGGTCTGGCAGCCGAAGAACTCCTTCACCACCGCTACCGCCAGCGTCGGCGCCGCCGTGGTCAAGGGCGGCAGCCAGCCGACCCCGTACAGCTTCGGCGAAATCTTCAAGGCGTGGTCGCCGTTCCTGATCCTCACCGTGCTGGTCACCATCTGGACCCTGAAGCCGTTCAAGGCCGCCTTCGCCTCCGGCGGCTCGATGTACAACTGGGTGTTCAACTTCGCCATCCCGCACCTGGATCAACTGGTGATCAAGACCGCACCGATCGTCGCCAACCCCACGGCGATCCCGGCAGTCTTCAAGCTGGACCCGATCTCTGCCACCGGCACCGCGATCTTCCTCTCTGCGCTGATCTCGATGATCGTCCTGAAGATCAATATCAAAACTGGCCTGACCACTTTGAAAGAGACCTTCTACGAGCTGCGCTGGCCAATCCTGTCCATCGGCATGGTGCTGGCCTTCGCCTTCGTCACCAACTACTCGGGCATGTCCTCGACCATGGCCCTGGTCCTGGCCGGCACGGGCGCCGCGTTCCCGTTCTTCTCGCCGTTCCTTGGCTGGCTGGGCGTGTTCCTGACCGGCTCGGATACGTCGTCCAACGCCCTGTTCAGCTCGCTGCAGGCCACCACCGCACACCAGATCGGCGTCAACGACACCCTGCTGGTCGCGGCCAACACCAGCGGCGGCGTAACCGGCAAGATGATTTCGCCACAGTCCATCGCCGTGGCCTGCGCCGCGACCGGCCTGGTCGGCAAGGAATCGGACCTGTTCCGCTTCACCCTCAAGCACAGCCTGTTCTTTGCCACCATCGTCGGCCTGATCACCCTGATCCAGGCGTATTGGCTGACCGGCATGCTGGTTCACTAAAGTGACAGGGGCCGGGCGCGCTTCCGACGCGCCCGGCAGTTGCCTTCTCACACAGATAGCTGCGAGATCCCATGATCATTTCTGCCTCCACCGACTACCGCGCTGCGGCCCAGCGCAAGCTGCCGCCCTTCCTGTTCCATTACGCCGACGGTGGCGCCTACGCCGAACACACCCTGCGGCATAACGTCGAGGATCTGGCGAGCATTGCCTTGCGCCAGCGCGTTCTGAAAAACATGTCCGAACTGAGCCTGCAGACCAGGCTCTTCGACGAAACCCTGAATATGCCGGTGGTCCTCGCCCCGGTCGGCCTGACCGGCATGTATGCCCGTCGCGGTGAAGTCCAGGCGGCACGCGCCGCGGCTTCGAAAGGTATTCCCTTCACCATGTCCACGGTGTCGGTGTGCCCGATCGAGGAAGTCGCCCCGGCCATCGAACGGCCTATGTGGTTCCAGCTTTATGTCCTGAAAGACCGCGGCTTCATGCGCAATGCGCTGGAGCGAGCCAAAGCCGCCGGGGTCAAGACCCTGGTGTTCACTGTCGACATGCCGGTTCCCGGCGCCCGCTATCGCGATGCCCATTCCGGCATGAGCGGGGCGAACGCACCGCTGCGCCGTGTATGGCAAGCCATGACTCATCCGCAATGGGCCTTGGATGTCGGCCTGCTGGGCCGCCCGCACGATCTGGGCAACATTTCCAAATACCGCGGCAACCCCACCGGCCTGGCCGACTACATCGGCTGGCTCGGTGCCAACTTCGACCCGTCCATTTCCTGGAAAGACCTGGAATGGATCCGCGAATTCTGGGACGGCCCGATGATCATCAAGGGCATCCTCGATGCAGACGACGCCCGTGACGCAGTGAAATTCGGCGCCGACGGCATCGTCGTTTCCAACCACGGTGGCCGTCAGCTCGACGGCGTACTCTCCAGCGCCCGGGCCCTGCCGGCCATTGCCGACGCGGTAAAGGGCGATATCAGGATTCTTGCCGACTCGGGCATCCGCAGCGGCCTCGATGTGGTACGCATGATCGCCCTCGGCGCCGATACCGTGATGATCGGCCGCGCCTTCCTCTACGCCTTGGCCACCCACGGCGAGGCTGGCGTGCGTAACCTGCTGGAACTGTTCGAGAAGGAAATGCGCGTGGCGATGGTCCTGACCGGCGCCAAGTCGATCAGCGAGATCACCCGCGATTCCCTGGTCCGCGAACTGGGCGCCTGAGCGCGCCCGCCCTTTATACCGCCTGATTGACCGGAGCACGCGGCGCGCCAGAGGCCGTGGCTCCGCGAGGAGTTTGCATGAGCCTGCCCGCCGCGTTCCTTCGCGATGCCGAGCGCCTGATTCCCGCCGACCGTCGCTTCGACGATCCGACCTCGACCCTGGCTTTCGGCACCGATGCCAGCTTCTACCGGCTGATTCCCAAGCTGGTGGTACGGGTCGAATCTGAAGACGAAGTGGTCGGCCTGATCCATCTGGCCCAGCGCGACCGCGTTCCGGTGACCTTCCGCGCCGCCGGTACCAGCCTGTCGGGCCAGGCCATCAGCGACTCGGTGCTGATCGTGCTCGGCGATAACTGGAACGGCCGTGAAATCCGCGGCCAGGGCGAACAGATCCGCCTCCAGCCGGGGGTCATCGGTGCCCAGGCCAACGCCTGGCTCGCACCGTTCGGGCGCAAGATCGGCCCCGACCCGGCGTCGATCAATGCCTGCAAGATCGGCGGCATCGTTGCCAACAACGCCAGTGGCATGTGCTGCGGTACCGCGCAGAACACCTATCACACCCTC
Organism: Pseudomonas bharatica; assembly: GCF_048586865.1. Taxonomy (NCBI): domain Bacteria; kingdom Pseudomonadati; phylum Pseudomonadota; class Gammaproteobacteria; order Pseudomonadales; family Pseudomonadaceae; genus Pseudomonas; species Pseudomonas bharatica. Next base: position 75,487 of record NZ_JBMAWR010000024.1, read on the forward strand.
GCCGGCCTGCGCCTGGTGCTGGCCGATGGTACCCGGCTGGACAGTGAAGACCCGGCAAGCGTGGCCGCCTTCGAAAGCAGCCACGCCGGGCTGCTCGACGAACTGGCCCGGCTTGGTCGCGAAACCCGCGCCAATACCGCATTGGCCGAGCGTATCCGGCACAAGTACCGGCTCAAGAACACCACTGGCCTGTCGCTGAATGCACTGGTGGACTACGACCAGCCACTCGACATCCTGCAACACCTGCTGGTCGGCTCCGAAGGCACCCTCGGTTTTATCAGCGCGGTGACCTACGACACCGTACCCGACCACCCGCACAAGGCCTCGGCGCTGATCGTCTTCCCGACCGTGGAGAGCTGCTGCCGCGCCGTCACCGTGCTCAAGCAGCAACCGGTATCCGCCGTGGAACTGCTCGATCGGCGCAGCATGCGCTCGGTGCAGGACAAGCCGGGCATGCCGGAATGGGTGAAAGGCCTGTCGGAAAATGCCTGCGCCTTGCTCATCGAATCCCGCGCGGCCAGTCAGACGCTGCTGCATGAGCAGTTGGCGCAGATCATGGCGTCCATCGCCGATTTCCCGCTGGAGCAGAAGGTCGATTTCAGCGAAGACCCGGCGGTGTACAACCTGCTGTGGAAAATTCGCAAGGACACCTTCCCTGCCGTCGGCGCAGTGCGTCAGACCGGGACTACAGTCATCATCGAAGACGTCACCTTCCCCGTCGAGCAACTGGCCGAAGGTGTGAACCGCCTGATCCTGCTGTTCGACAAGCATGGCTACGACGAGGCGATCATTTTCGGCCATGCACTGGAAGGCAACCTGCACTTCGTCTTCACCCAGGGCTTCAACAACGCGACGGAGGTCGCCCGCTACCAGGCCTTCATGGATGACGTGGCACACTTGGTCGCCGTGGAGTTCGGCGGCTCGCTCAAGGCCGAGCACGGCACCGGGCGCAACATGGCCCCCTTCGTCGAACTGGAATGGGGCCGCGATGCCTATGAGCTGATGTGGAAGCTCAAGCGCCTGCTCGACCCCAACGGCATCCTCAACCCGGACGTGATCCTCAGTGAAGATCCGGACATCCATCTGAAGCATCTGAAGCCACTGCCAGCCGCCGACGAAATCGTCGACAAGTGCATCGAGTGCGGTTTCTGCGAGCCGGTCTGCCCCTCCAAAGGGCTGACCCTGAGCCCGCGCCAGCGCATCGTCATGTGGCGGGATATCCAGGCGAAGAAGCGTGCCGGCGAAGACACCTCGGCACTGGAACGCGACTACCGCTACCAGGGCATCGACACCTGCGCGGCGACGGGGCTGTGTGCCCAGCGCTGCCCGGTCGGGATCAACACCGGTGAATTGGTGAAGAAGCTGCGTGGAAAGGCCGCACATCACGGCAAGACCGCAGACTGGCTGGTGGAGAATTTCCATACGGCGCTCAGCGGCGCCCGCCTGACGTTACGTATCGCCGACGGCGCCCGTCGCTTGCTCGGTGCACCGCGCCTTGCCCGGATCAGTCATTCGTTGAACAAAGCGAGCAAGGGTCGCCTGCCGCAATGGACGCCGGCCATGCCGCAACCGCTCAAGTCGCCGAAGGTCGGCCTTGCCGGCACCGATGCGCGGCCACGGGTCGTCTACCTGGCCGCCTGCGTCTCGCGGGTGATGGGCCCGGCAGCGGGAGACAAGGAACAGACTTCTCTGTTGGACAAGACCCGTCGCCTGCTGGAAAAGGCCGGTTACCAGGTGGTCTTCCCGGAGAACCAGGACAGCCTCTGCTGCGGCCAGCCCTTCGCATCCAAGGGTTATGCCGAGCAGGCCGAGCACAAGCGCCAGGAACTGCTGGGCGCCCTGCTCCATGCCAGCCGCGGCGGCCTCGATCCGATCTACTGCGACACCAGCCCGTGCACCCTGCGCCTGGTGGAGGACCTGGCCGAGACCCGGCTTGACCTGTACGACCCGGTGCGCTTCATCCGCACCCACCTGCTCGACAAGCTCGAGTTCACGCCGCAGGACGCGCCGGTGGCGGTGCATGTCACCTGCAGCACCCAGCACCTCGGTGAAAGCCAGGCGCTGATCGACCTGGCGCGCCTGTGCAGCAAGCAGGTGGTGATCCCGGAAGGTATCCACTGCTGCGGGTTCGCCGGCGACAAGGGCTTCACTACCCCGGAACTCAACGCCCACTCGCTGCGCAGCCTGAAGGGCGCAGTGCAGTATTGCGAGGAAGGCATTTCCACCAGCCGCACCTGCGAGATCGGTCTGTCGAGTCATTCAGGCATCGACTACCACGGCCTGGTCTACCTGGTGGACCGGGTGACCCGCCCGCGCACCATCTGACCGTTTCCGGCCGGTTGGCAAAACAAGCCAACCGGTCGTGACATTCCCGTGAACTCCTTCAAGGGCGGCGCAGTCCACCCATCAGGCCCATTTCCCGAGGCCTTCCCAGCCAAGGAGATTCACATGAAGCGTACTGCGATTACCGGACTGTTCATGACCGCCGCACTGCTTGCCTCCCCTGTGTTCGCGGCGGATGACCTGTGCACTGCCAACCTGCAGAAGATCGACGATCAACTGACCAGTCTTGGCGCCACATCCGAAGAGCTGGTCAAATCGGTCAAGGAACAGGCCGACGACGCACGTGCCGCGAAGACCGCCGGCAACGACAAGGACTGCATCGCCCTTACCACCAAGGCCCTGCAGGACCTGCAGAACACCACCAAGGGTGGCGGCAGCGAGTGAGCCCGCGCATCCGGGCGATGGTATACGTCGCCCGGATGGCGTATACTCCGCCTTACGCGCTTGAGAAAGCGCTCGCTTAGAGCAGTAAAAATGGGGCCGATTAGGATTCGACGCCGGTGATGAAACTCTAGGTGCATGCCGAGTTGGTAACAGAACTCGTAAATCCACTGTTGCAACTTTCTATAGTTGCCAATGACGAAACCTTCGAGGGTTACGCTCTCGCTGCGTAAGCAGCCGAGCCCGCCCTTCTGGTAGCTTCGGCTCCAGCAATCATCAGGGGATGCCTGTAAACCCGAAATGATTGTCATACAGAACAGGATCGCCGTGCAGTACGTTGTGGACGAAGCGGCTAAAACTTACACAACTCGTCCAAAGCACCCTGCCCGTCGGGCGGCTGCGGATTAACTCAATAGACACGGCTAAGCATGTAGTACCGACAGCGGAGTACTGGCGGACGGGGGTTCAAATCCCCCCGGTTCCACCAAATACCCTACAAAGCCCCAGTTTATGGGGCTTTGTGCTATCTGGGCTTTGCGTTTTTGGCCGGTGTGCCACTGACGTGTCACATTCCTGTGGGGCACCATCAGGTGCCTAGCATGAAGCCAACCCCCTCTTACCTGACCCTCAATCGTCACGGGACGTTTTACTTCCGCATCGTAATTCCTCGCCCGCTCCGAGCCTTGCTCAAGAGGCAGCGCGAGATCAGACGCACCCTGAAAACCGACAGCTATCGATTGGCCCAAAAACGCGCCCGACAGTATGCTGCCCGGTATGAAATGGCCTTTGAGAAGGTGATGTACGTGATGGAGCGTGACGAACTCGGTCTTACTGAGGCCGACTACCTGGAAATGCTGGAGCTATTTCCCGACTTCTCTACCCCCAAAGATGAAAGCTCGCCTACTGAGAAGGTTCTTTCAAACGAAGAGATCGAGGCCCGCCAACGCCTAGGAGAAGTGGAGCGACTTTTGACCGGAGCATACGGCCGGACAATTCCAAGCGAACACGAGCCCTTAGCAGAGCAATTACTGGAGCTTTCTCGCCCCTACCTAGCGACCGAGCTGCGCAGGGTGCTGCCCAAGCTTAGAGACGAGCTTGTTCTCCGCCAGCTCAAACCAACGGGTAACCATCCCTACGCAGAAGAACAGCACCACCTGTTACCAAGTTATGACCCAGCGATGGCTGACTGGACGCTTTATCAAGTATGGGAACACCAGCTTGCCCGTGATAAGGCCGACACGTCCTCAAAAGGGGGGCAAGCCAACCATGGAGGCACTTTCGCAGAAAATGAGCGGCGCGCTCGCGTGATGACCGTTCTCACGCAACACAAGCCGGTGATTCAGCTAACCAAGCAAGACTGGCAAGAGGCTTATGATTCCGCGCGAAACATGAGGAACGGCGCTTCAGTGTCATTAGCACCTAACCCTACACCATTGGATGAGGTTCTAACCGACGATCCAGAGCTGAGAACAGGGCATGAGAGGGTGAGCGCACTCATCACATCGATGAAGCAAATACAGGAACATGCTCGGTTTCTTGATTTGACCTTCATCAGACCGACTGACCTCCTCATCAAGCCCGTTGAAAAGAGACGAAACTCCCGAAGCCGTGATGGTGTGCCTTTTTCGGCAGATGACGTTGAAGCAATTTTCTCTGGTTACATCTACCAGGGACAGGTAACCACTGAGCGAACCAAGGCATATCCTTTTTGGTTCTGGCTACCGTTGGTGGGTTACTTCACTGGGGCTCGAACGAACGAGATAGCCCAGCTAGATACTGCTGACATCAAGGAAGTCGACGGCTATCCCTGTATTGATTTCTGCCCTGATGACGAGACCACCTTCGAAGCAAAGAGAATCAAGACAGCAGAGGCGCGACTGGTCCCAGTACATCCACGCTTAATTGAATTGGGCTTCTTGGATTATGTTGCGGACCAGCAACGCGCCCGTCAGAAAAAACTGTTTGGCGACGGCCTGACCTACCTCCGCCCTAGAGAAAACGACACTAAACACAACAAAGAAGGCTGGGCCAAGAGCGCCGGAAAATTCTTCAACGAGAGCCCCAAGGGCTACTTAGTCTCTGTTGGAGTCCACCAACCTAACGATGGCAAAAGCATCTACTCATTTCGACACTCACTCGAAACGAATCTAAGCAACGCCAGACGAGATGGCAAACAAGTGGATCAGAGCATCATCGATGCGATAACAGGTCACACACCCCAGACGATAGCGAGCAAACACTATGATGGCGGAGCCACCACTGAGCAAAAACTAACAGTTCTCTTGCTTTTGCCAATACCAGCGGCCATCCATCGACTAGTCAGTTACGAGGTGAATTTCGTAGATCGATTCGGGGACATCCTCAAGAAAAGCATCGTGGCCCACCGCAAAAAACATGCCCGGACCATTTGAGCGCTGATCCAAAGCCGTAGGTTTTGTAGAGGGCGTCGAAGGCCAACCTGAGTATGCTACCGAGCAGGCTGACCAGTCGCGCCTCTACTGGCTATACCAGTCGGAGGCCAAATGCCATACTCCGGGGCATAGACTTCGAGTCGTCCACTGAGCACAGATGCGATTGGAGTAAATACGGATGTTTACTGTAGTAAACGGAGCACAATCTCTGCCTCAGCAAGGTGTAAACCTTGCTTTTCTCGTTGTTGATTACTGGGACGACTGGTTCAAGTTCCGCACGACGTTCACCCTATTCGCATTTGACTCCAACGGCATTCGCCACAGAGTAGGATCCGTTAAAATCGGCCAGGCAGGCCTTCTCCCCAGTCAAAGCGGAACGGATCTTCCTCCCAACACCCGAACCCCAGCCCTTCCGGATACCTTTATCGAGCTAGATCCCGAGCAATTTTTCTCGCTTGGACAGGATGAGGACTACTACGCGACACTTCAGTCACTACCTCAAGGCCTCGGTATCAAAATACTCCGGGGACTTTGCGACTGCGCATATGACCTCGGCATCCTTGATCGACATATAGCCGAATTGGTAATGCATGAGTCGATCCTTCGCTCGATAGAGGAACTGAACGTCCGCAACCGGCTGAATCGCCTAGCTCATGGAAACCCGATACTCACTCGCTTCGAGTTCCAGTTTACTTTTCCACCAGAGACCGTGGTCATGGGAGGGCCTCCACCCACTCCCCCACCCACGATGCAATTCCAAGTCATCCCTAACGCAATACCTCCAACAAATCTACATGTCCTTATCGGGCGCAACGGCGTAGGTAAAACGCGGTGCATTCAAAGCATCCTTAACACACTCCTAGGACGAGACACCGAAAGCGCTCCACAAGGCACGTTAGAACGCCTTGGAGAGAATCAGCACGAGTGGACGTTTGCGGGCTTGGTCTCAGTCTCCTTCAGCGCCTTCGACTCATTCGAGCTACCTCCTCTTGCCGCCCAACGAGCTCCAGCTACATTTGTTGGGCTACGATCTCAACGGAAGGATGAGGATGGAAATCTTGTTGATATTCTTAAAGGCACTGCTGACTTGGCGAAAGACTTCGTCGAAAGCCTCGAACGCTGCATAGATGAGCCTCGTCGCACCCGCTGGCTTAAAGCCGTGGCGACGCTATCCACCGATCCTCTATTTGGCGAAACCGGAGTTGAGCAGCTCATTGAAGGAGACCCCGAATGGAGTGTGCGAGCATCCCGATTTTTTAGGCGTCTGAGCTCAGGCCATGCAATTGTCCTGCTCACAACGACTCGCCTTGTGGAATTAGTCGATGAACGAACTCTAGTAGTCCTTGATGAACCTGAGGGCCATTTGCACCCTCCCTTACTTTCTGCATTCATTCGCACTGTCGCTGACCTGATGGTTGCCAGGAATGGCGTTGCTCTGATCTCAACTCACTCACCAGTGGTCTTACAAGAAGTGCCGCGCAGCTGTGTGTGGATGTTGAGGAGAACACGAACGCAATCGACTGCTGAACGCCCGTCCATTGAGACGTTTGGGGAGAGCGCAGGAGTGCTAACCCGTGAGGTATTCGGCTTGGAGGTCACTCATTCTGGCTTCCATAAGCTAGTTGCAGCCGTTGCTCAACGACCAGGGACGACCTACGCCGGCGTCGCATTTCATTTCAGAGGGCAACTAGGGACCGAAGCGCAAGTATTGGCAAGAAGCCTAGTACAACGCAGGACGACCCCATGAAGCGGCTTCGTCCACCTCTAATTCATGCAACTGACACGGTGCACGCATGCGTTGCAGGCATCACCATAGCGGAACGTGCTCAGGCACTAATGGACGCACTTCCAACCATCCAAATATCCGAGGCCGAGTACTTGGAGCTTGGGCCAGCCGGTCAGCTTTACCGCATCACGCCAAGCAATTCGGTAACCCCTTCGATAGATTCAGCGCTAATGGGTGTCATCTATAAGTCTCATTTTGCCAGGCAGGGCTCACCATCGCGACCACTCTATGACCAGATTAAGATGGCGCCTGAGTTCGGAATCTGTCCACTTTGCGGACAGAGAAACGTCGCGACAGTTGATCACTATCTCCCTCAGACTCGCTTCCCCACACTGAACCTGACCCCCCTCAATCTGGTCCCCGCCTGCTCAGACTGCAATAAGAAGAAACTGGCAAGTGTCCCCATGAGCGCAGAGAGCCAGACTTTCCACCCGTACTTTGATGAGCTGAGTAATGAGCGCTGGTTGATTGCCGAGATCCATCCCTCCTCCCCTCCTTCAGTGTCATTTGGCATTCGCCCTGCTGAAGCATGGGATGACGTAATGACCGCACGGATGCGCCACCACTTTCTTGTGATGGACCTAGAAGAACTCTATATCGCCCAAGCGGCCAGTGAAATGGCCGACATTTCTTACGCGCTCGAAGAAACCGGCGCCACAACCGGGCTAGAAGGGATCCGCCAACACCTCGATTCTCAATTCAGATCACGGCACGCTCGTGACCCAAACTCGTGGAAGACAGCACTATATGAGGGTTTGCGAGACTCCGACTGGTTCTGTGCGGAAGGCTACCGCTTGATCCGCAACCGAGCTCAGACGACTACCCGATAACAGCCTAAACCGATCTTAATTGAGCTACCTGCCTCATCGATCACGCGACTAACGGACACGTATTCTGTTGGATCCACCCTATCCCCCTTCGGGATTGAGGCAGAGTCCAAGGAATTCGAGTTGCCACTCTCAACCCCTCGCGGACTATCACAGAAGTAGACGTAAACGGTAGTCCGATAGTGCCCTGCCAACGACTATCAAATAACTATTTGTGGTAGACATATGATTCAACTATCATTGCTCTATCGAAACCAGACCAAAGGATAGCCAGGCATGAACGCCCACCTTTACCTCCGCGCCTCAACGAAAGAGCAAGATGCCAATCGTGCAAGAGGCGCCCTGGAGCTATTCGCTACCGAAAAAGGTTTGAACATCGCTGGCGTCCACGCTGAGAACATCAGTGGTACGAAGCTCAATCGCCCTGCATTGCTCACCTTGCTCGAAACTGCCCGCAGTGGAGAGGTGCTATTGGTTGAGTCAGTTGACCGCCTCAGTCGCCTGTCGCAAGTCGATTGGGACACACTTAAGGCCACGATCAGAGACAAGGGCCTTCGGTTGGTCGTGGTGGACCTCCCTACCAGCCATATGCTGGTTGAGGCGAAAGGAATCACCGGGCAAATCATGGATGTAATCAACAATATGTTGATTGACCTGATGGCAACCATGGCGCGACTAGATCAGGAAAAGCGTGTCGAGCGCATAAAGCAGGGCCTCGAAAACAAGCGTGCTGCTGATCCTGACTGGAAGCCAACGGGCAAAGGACGGAATGCGGCCAAGTGGACAGAAGTCGAGTCACTGATGCAAAAGCATCCAACAATGTCTGCGGATCAGATTGCCAAACTCGCTGACTGCGGTGTGGCAACCGTTTACCGCATCAAACGCACATTGAAAGCAGGCTCGACCGCAGTTCACGAAACGGCTGCATCACTCGCAACATCCCAGACCACAGCAAAACAAACTGGCGACGACCAGAGCGCAGACTTTGCGCAAGGAGAATGAGGATGGCCGGTAAACAAAAAACGCCGGATCAAGCTGCCCAGGCGGTGATTCTCCGAGAGGCTGGCTGGACTGTCTCAGCAATTGCGCAGCGCATGAGTATCAGCGTAAGCACAACACAGCGCCTTCTCAAAAAGCACAAAGCCATTGCTGGCGCCAGCACTCAGACCCTGATTGAGAAGGCCAGAGAGGATCTACTCACAGCGGCATTCTCGTTGGATGCTGTGCAGCAAACAGCCGCTTCCCTGGTAGCTGAAGAACTGGCGCTGAACCAACAAATCAGAACCAAGCTGGCGCATGCCCTTGAGGTACTCGATCCGGCTAATCCTATTGTCTTCAGAGGGCTTGCCGCTGCATCAACTGCACTGAAGCTGACGCAGGACGTTACGCGACGAGCCCTCCCATTGGAAAAGTTGAATCAAGCGTTCGCCGTCGAAGAGCTTCCAGAGTTGCAAATTCACATTATGTCGGAGAGCGATGTCGCAGAAATGCGGGCACAACAGCGCCTAGAAGAAGCTGAGCGTGACGGAGACCTTGAGGGTATCGAGGACGAACTTGAGAATCTCCGCTGGATGGAAGGTAAGCGTATAGCGCAGTTACAACAGCTTGACGATGACATCGTTTGCGAAGGCTTTGACACCATCTTGCCCGGATGATGACCGGGCAATCGTCAAACCCTTAGAAATCATCACAAGCATTCAACCCCCTGATCTCACCCAGCAGATCGCATTTTTGAAAATCGCCTCCATCAAGAGGCAGAGAGTTCACCATGACCACGGAACGTGAGATCGCTGCTCGCAGCATGCAAGAAGATCACCTCTCTGAAGGGCAGATGGAGAGCCCGGCTCAACATTTTCCTCATACCAGCCAACGTATGGGTGAGTCCAGGTCAGCTATGACCTTGAAGCAAAAACCCGTAAAAATTCGACCTTATCAACACCTCTCAAAGCTAGGAACGGCGGTGCATGCAAAGGAATTGACCATGCACAAGAGAAGTATCTTATCTAAGAATATTCACAACCCTCAGCAGAGGCTGAAGGCCAACACTCTACTCAACCAGCCATTACCAACCGAGACTGTTCTCAAGTCGTGGAGAGATACAACTGAGAGTGACAAGCTAGCGACAGCAGTCATGCCCCTGTACTGGATGGGGCAGAAAGAAGGCTGGGAGCTGAGAAGATTTACCTTGATGCTCAATGAGAAGCTGAGTGACCGAATGGATGCCGGAGATACGAAAGCTTTCGAACACGTCCGCGATCAGATCACACGAAGCATCAAGCAAGCGTTAGGTGCCGATGCTCATTTCCTATACGGAATCGAAAAAGCTCCTGCGGCACTGGCGGCCGACGGAGGTCGCTGGCGCTGGCATATCCACGGCTTGATCGTTGGTCGGACAGGGTTCGACGAAACCGGAAAAACACCCCTCCGCAAGGCTCTACAAGGCATCAAGGGAGAGGCTCACAACGACTTGGCATTCCACACTCCAGACGAGAGATACGGGCGCTGTCCGAGGGCCTCAGCACTTGGCTGGGGTGTCTACACGGTCAAAAATGGCCTCTCCGTCCAACTCAATCCCGCGCTTTCTAACAGCTACAACCTTGCTCCCGGAAGACAGACGTTCATCTCGGGAGTCCTCAAGCGAGAAGCCAAGCGATGGCATGAGGGGAAGTTGAAGGGGGTGACTGAACGTATGCTGCGAGAGCAGGGGCTGGCAGGTCTGTACGAATTACAAGTGGATATGTAATGTTACCCGGATCGAAAACTGGGACCGTTGTTCAGCTTGGATCACCCATTAGGGTGGAGTTGAGCAGCCCTTCACAGATCCTATTCGGCCAGTCTGAACATCGTATTTGAGTAGCGCATAGGTAGAGCATCACTGGCTCCGGATCTGTCGGAACTCAGTTGGCGACAGGTAAAAACCTGGATAGCAGCTAGCATCCGCCCGCCGTCTTGACGCTATGCCCATCGACCGCACTTATTGACATCAACGACTCTCGTAGAATGCACATGGCCACTCCCCCCCAACCAATCAAAGCCACTGCTGACATTGCTGAGCTGCTGCTTCACTCGAAGGCGTCATGGCCGCTGACCCCCGAACAGAGAGGGGACCTTGAACGCATTTCGCGTTACGACGTTGCAACCTATTCGGAGGAAGACGTTCGGGCAGAGATTATCGATCCCGTTATTCGAATCCTCGGCTATGCCAAGGAGACCTATTTTTCCACTCAGCGTGAAAAGCATCTGAAGGTCGCGGGGGGCGACTTGTTCATCGACTACAAAATGACTTTATGGTCGGAGGCTTTCTGGATCATTGAGGCGAAGAAGGTCAAGCGCAAGACGTTGAAGTTCACTTCTAAAGAACTTCAACAAGTGCTGCTGTATGCAGCGCACCCTGAAATCGACGCTGCTCTCGTTGTGCTATGCGACGGGCGAGTCTTCGAGGTTTACGATCGCGATGAGAGCGTGACACAGCCAGTGGCACGTGTGGAGGTCGCAAAGCTGCCGGAGCAGTTCCACGTGCTTCAGGCTCTACTCGGTCCTTGGCAGGCTTGGTTCTTTCAGAAACGCCGCGCGCTTAAGGTAGCCAGCCGCGTCCTGCAATTGGAGATGACACCTGGCCGAATTGATGAGTTTTCAGACGCGATGCAACGACGCGTACAAGACGCACGAACAAGGGTTTACGATAACTGGCGCAAGACGAGACCCTCCACGGACGAAAACGCACAATGGCGTAGCGCTCTCGAACAAGCTTCTATCAGAAACATAGTCGCGACCGAGTTCTTCTCGGGCCAGACAGCTTCCGGCTGGAAGATTGTCGCCAAGTCGTTGGTAGACAAGGCGAAGCCCGGGGCATTCGAGCTGATGTACGCAATGTTTCCGGACCATCCTAAAAACCTTAACGACCACTATGTGGCGCAGGCTTTACTTACCCTTATCGAATTCGGTAAATCTGGACGAGAAGCCGATTGGATGCCTACATGGTTAGGCGCCCAGCACTCCAGTGCCAATGTGGACGCCCAGATCAAGAAACTGATTGCTCTCTCACTTACTGCTTTCAAGGCCGCCCCGGAGTTCAGAGCCGTGCTCCAATTTGCGGCCTGCGCACGAAGAGTGTCAAAAATTCTGATGGCTCTTATCCCAGCGTTTTCGAAGCCTGGACATATCCGCCACCAGCACGTGCGTCACTTTCTGGATGAGTTCGACTATGCACAGCTCATGTCGACACCTGAAGGCCATAACCTCCGACAACTGGACGTGTACGCGTATGGGCTAACCGAAAGGTTCGTACACGAGTGTGTGGACAAACAACAGACTCATGGCCGTTTCAGCGTGATCCGGGCGCGGACGCTGCTGAATGACTTATGGCAGACTGAACGTCTACTTCTCAGTGACGGCACGGACTATTGGAGGAGCCTGGAGGGCCGAGGCCTAGGTGGCGAGATCCATCCCACTGAACATAACTGGGTGGACTACGACTATTTGGGTCACGTCGTACTGTGCGCGTTAAAGGGCATCCCTGAATGGCGCGAGTACACGGTTGCGAATCACGGGGACGATGTCCTGAAGATTGCGGCTTACGGATCGTGGGCTGCCCGTAAGGTCCTAGGGATTGCAGAAAGTGTAAAGTTGACACCCTTGCCGGATATCGAGAAAGCTGAGCGGTTTTTCGATGGCGACGTAGCGCTTTTCACCGATCTTCAAGGAGCTTACTCAAACCGATAGCCGAAGGCTTGAGTAGTAACGCTATAACCGTTTGAGAATGCCATAACGGGCCGAAAGCGGCCCTTTTCTCACCTGGCACTTATGCAAAAGGGAGGGTCGCCATCTCCCTTTTGCACCGACATGCCAAAGGCTAAAGCCTCATTGCTTCATTCCCACCAAGATCAGCTCTTTGATCCTATGTTGGTTGTACAAGTCCGCGTACTCAAGGTACGTCATCGACCCAGGATGCTCATTCAGATCAAGCCCGGAAGCGATCACCTCACGAACCTTGGCTTCATCACCTTGCGCAATCGCCCGCATGAGGTCATCAGAGGTCAACACAACAGGTTCAACCTCAGATGGGCTACCTACCCCACCAGAACCAGCAGCACGGCTCTGAGCAACGCTGCCAAAGCCATAGAGCATGACGCCGATGATGACAAAGGCCAATCCAAGCATGATTGAGTTCTGTCGGTCCGAAAGCAGCCCGGAGTTATGCACTCTAGCTCCGGCTGTAAACGACGATGAATACACGTCGCTCACAGCCACAGTCGTATCCATGTTCAAGCCCATCATCAGGATGATGAAACCCACTATACCAATCACTACACCCGCAATTTTCATCACCACTCCTTTGGCTCAAGGCCACCTGACTAACGAATACTGTTCCTTGACCGACGCACAGCTATCGGGGCTGAGCCCCTGAGACTGACGTCGGGCATTTTCTTGCACGCCTGCCATGAAGATCGGCAAGTAGGTTTGCTGATCATCCGATCCCGGTAGGAAACGCTGATCCATCCAATCCCCAACTCTCGCAGCCTCAGAGGACGTGTTAAGGCCGCAGCCAACCGCCCGGCCCAGCAACGTAGCGTAGGTCGTCAAGCGATCTACATCCGCGTCAGAGGCCGCCAGTGCGTTGAAGCACACACTTCCGACCAAAGCACCAACACTGACCCTTCCTGTGAATAGCTTCATTCAAACTCCTTCATCGAAAAGCATAGGGGACCAGGCTGCATACTATCGTATGTAGAACGTAAACCTGCATGCAAAGACATTGCGCGCATGGCTACGAATACACGCGAATCACCCCTCCTCCTGATCTTTGCTGCGAACGTGCGGCGGCTTCGGCTTGAGCGAAATTTGTCCCAAGAAGGGCTGGCTGAGCTGGCGGGGATTCATCGGACCTACGTTGGAATGATCGAGCGCTCCGAGAAGAACGCCACGATCTACAACATCGAGAGGCTTGCTAGAGCACTTGGTGTGGCGCCTTCAGACCTTCTGATCGAGTAACCGCAAAGGGTTGGCTAAGGGGCTCACGAGGCGCCGCATGCCGAAACCAAGGCCCCCGTGTCATCGCACTTGAAGACCAAAAGAGAAAATCGTATGGTCAGCGCTCTACCATCATCCAGCTCCACTAGGGTGTGACACTGCCGGTACTGGCGATTAGGGTTGAGGGCAAGGAATTGAAGGGTGGAAATGGGGCCGCTGTGTAAGGTTCTTTTCCCCCCGGTTCCACCAAATACGCAAGACAGAAAGGCACTTTCGCGAGGTTCGCGAAAGTGCCTTTTTTGTTGTCTGGATTTCAACCTCCTCACGGACCATACGCTCAAGAGATCGTATGACAACACGCACAAAACCGCGAAGGCACAAGCCATCAGCCTGAATTCGCGCAATTCTAGTTGTACGACGACGCACAACATGCCATTCTTTCCTGGAAACATTTTGTCTCACTTCGCCATGCCAGCACCGAGACAAGCACCGCACCTCTAAAAATAACGCCAGGTGAACCATGAAAATAAAAGGCATCCGTTGGTGGATGGTCAGCCTTGTTACGGCTGGGCTCGTCGTCAACTACCTCGCTCGCAACACCCTGTCGGTGGCCGCGCCCACCTTGATGACCGACCTCTCCATCTCCACCGCCGAATACGCCAAGATCGTGGCCGCCTGGCAGTTCTGCTACGCGCTGATGCAGCCGATCGCCGGCTGGTTGATCGATTTCATCGGCACCAAGCTCGGCTTCGCCGTGTTCGCCCTGGCTTGGTCCGTCGCCTGCGCCGGTGCGGCCCTGGCCAGCGGCTGGCAGAGCATGGCGTTCATGCGCGGGCTGCTGGGGATGACCGAAGCCGCCGGCCTGCCCGCCGGGGTCAAGGCGACCACCGAATGGTTCCCGGCCAAGGAGCGGTCGGTGGCGATCGGCTGGTTCAATATCGGTTCGTCGTTCGGTGCGCTGCTGGCGCCGCCGCTGGTGGTCTGGGCGATCCTGCACAGTGGCTGGCAACTGGCGTTCGTGCTGGTCGGCGTGGCGGGGATCATCTGGACACTGCTGTGGATGCTGCTCTACAGGCACCCGCGCGACCAGAAGCGCCTGAGCGAAGAAGAACGCGACTACATCCTTTCCGGCCAGGAAGCCCACTTCAAGCAGGAAAAACGCGAGAAAGGCGCCTGGAAAAAGATCTTCAAGACCCGCAACTTCTACGCAATCGCCTCGGCGCGCATCCTCTCCGAGCCGGCCTGGCAGACCTTCAATGCCTGGATCCCGCTGTACCTGATGACCGAACGGCACATGAACATCAAGGAGATCGCGATGTTCGCCTGGCTGCCCTTCCTCGCCGCGGATATCGGCTGTGTGCTCGGCGGCTACCTGAGCCCGCTGTTCCACCGTTACCTCAAGGTATCGCTGTTCACCTCGCGCAAGATGGTCCTGGTATTCGGCGCCAGTTGCATGATCGGCCCTGCCTGCATCGGCCTGGTGGAAAGCCCCTACACCGCGATCCTGCTCCTGTGCATAGGCGGCTTCGCCCACCAGACCCTGTCCGGCGCGCTGTACTCGATCACCTCGGACTCCTTCACCCGCGACCAGGTGGCCACTGCCACCGGCATGGGCGGGATGTGCGGCTACCTCGGCGCCACCGTATTCACCCTGGCTTTCGGCATCCTGGTCACGCAGATCGGCTACAGCCCGCTGTTCGTGGTGCTGGCGGCGTTCGATGTGATTGCTGCGTTGCTGGTGTGGAAGGTGGCGAAAGAGGTGACTGCGGTGCCGGCTCCACGTCCGGTCGCTTCAGCCGGGGGCAACCAGGCGATCGCCTGATCCAACAACAGACAAGGACCGCACTCGCGGTCCTTTTTTATTGATCAAACACACCC
>NZ_JBMAWR010000025.1:0-90287 GCF_048586865.1 Pseudomonas bharatica
GGGGGGGGAGCCGGGGGTTGGGGGGGGTTAAACCCCCCCCGGAGGGGGGGGCCCCCCCCGCTCCCACAGGGGCAGCGTCGCTCTAAATACCCCGACAATATGTTCGATAAACGAACGCTATGCCGATTATCGGATTGAACCGCCCCAACCCCCGCCGTACTCTCATCTCCATACCACCCCGCCCATAGCGCCGGAACTCAGGAGAAGCCTTGATGCGTGATGTATTTATCTGCGACGCCATTCGTACACCCATCGGCCGTTTCGGCGGCGGGCTGGCCGGCGTGCGCGCCGACGACCTGGCGGCAGTCCCGCTGAAGGCGTTGATCGAGCGCAACCCGACCGTGCAATGGGACCAGATCGACGAAGTCTTCCTCGGCTGTGCCAACCAGGCCGGTGAAGACAACCGCAACGTGGCGCGCATGGCGCTGCTCCTGGCCGGACTGCCGGAGAGCGTGCCGGGCGTGACCCTCAACCGTCTCTGCGCTTCGGGCATGGACGCGGTGGGCACTGCCTTCCGCGCCATCGCCAGCGGCGAGATGGAACTGGCCATCGCCGGCGGCGTAGAGTCCATGTCCCGTGCGCCGTTCGTCATGGGCAAGGCCGAAAGCGCTTACTCGCGCAACATGAAGCTGGAAGACACCACCATCGGCTGGCGTTTCATCAACCCGCTGATGAAAGCGCAATACGGCGTGGACGCCATGCCGCAAACCGCTGATAACGTCGCCGACGACTACAACGTTTCCCGCGCCGACCAGGACGCCTTCGCCCTGCGCAGCCAGCAGCGCACCGCAGCGGCACAGGCCGCCGGTTTCTTTGCCGAGGAGATCGTCCCGGTACGTATTGCCCACAAGAAGGGCGAGACCGTGGTCGAGCATGACGAGCATCCGCGCGCGGACACCACCCTGGAAATCCTGAGCAAGCTGAAACCGGTCAATGGCCCGGACAAGACCGTCACCGCCGGCAATGCCTCGGGTGTCAACGACGGTGCTGCCGCGATGATCCTCGCCTCCGCCGAAGCCGTGAAGAAACACGGGCTGACCCCGCGTGCCCGCGTGCTCGGCATGGCCAGTGCCGGTGTGGCACCCCGGGTAATGGGGATCGGTCCGGTTCCGGCGGTGCTCAAGCTCACCGAGCGCCTGGGCCTTGCGGTCAGCGATTTCGATGTGATCGAGCTTAACGAAGCCTTCGCTAGCCAGGGCCTGGCGGTGTTGCGCGGCCTGGGGCTTGCCGATGACGCGCCGCAGGTCAACCCGAACGGCGGCGCCATCGCCCTCGGCCACCCGCTGGGCATGAGCGGTGCGCGTCTGATCCTGACCGCCTTGCACCAACTGGAGAAATCCGGCGGCCGCAAAGGCCTGGCGACCATGTGCGTCGGCGTTGGCCAAGGCCTCGCACTGGCCATCGAGCGCGTGTAAAACCAATGACCCCGGACGGGCGGCCTCCACGCAAGGCCAATCGTCCGGGGTGATTGTCAGGCGGAACGAGAGTGTTACCGGGTGTGTCTAGACTCGTTAATACACTCCAGGAGTATGCAGTCATGACCTCAAGCTATTACACCGGCGAAGAACGCAGCAAACGCATCTTCGCCATCGTCGGTGCGTCCTCGGGCAACCTGGTCGAATGGTTCGACTTCTACGTCTACGCCTTCTGCGCCATCTATTTCGCCCCCGCATTCTTCCCGTCCGATGATTCCACGGTGCAATTGCTCAATACCGCCGGCGTGTTCGCCGCGGGCT
This sequence comes from Pseudomonas bharatica, assembly GCF_048586865.1. Lineage (NCBI taxonomy): Bacteria > Pseudomonadati > Pseudomonadota > Gammaproteobacteria > Pseudomonadales > Pseudomonadaceae > Pseudomonas > Pseudomonas bharatica. The sequence goes on from NZ_JBMAWR010000025.1 coordinate 1,737, forward strand.
TCCTGATGCGCCCGATCGGTGGCTGGCTGTTCGGCCGCATTGCCGACCGCCATGGCCGCAAGAATTCGATGATGATCTCGGTGCTGATGATGTGCGCCGGTTCCCTGGTGATCGCCTGCCTGCCGACCTACGCCAGCATCGGCGTTATGGCTCCGGCGCTGCTGCTGGTGGCGCGGCTGTTCCAGGGCCTGTCGGTCGGTGGCGAATATGGCACCACCGCGACCTACATGAGTGAAGTGGCCCTGCGTGGCCAACGTGGTTTCTTCGCCTCGTTCCAGTACGTGACCCTGATCGGTGGCCAGTTGCTGGCGGTGCTGGTGGTGGTGATCCTGCAACAGCTGCTGACCGAGGACGAACTGCGCGCCTGGGGCTGGCGGATTCCCTTCGTGATCGGCGCCATCGCCGCGGTGATCTCCCTGCTGCTGCGCCGCTCGCTGGAGGAAACCAGCAGTGCCGAAACCCGTAGCGACAAGGAAGCCGGCAGCATCAAGGGCCTGTTCCGCAACCACGCCGCGGCCTTTATCACCGTACTCGGCTACACCGCCGGCGGCTCGCTGATCTTCTATACCTTCACCACTTACATGCAGAAGTACCTGGTGAACACCGCCGGGATGAGCGCCAAGACCGCCAGCTTCATCATGACCGGCGCGCTGTTCCTGTACATGTGCATGCAGCCGCTGTTCGGCATGCTGTCCGACCGTATCGGCCGGCGCAATTCGATGCTGCTGTTCGGTGCCCTGGGCACGCTGTTCACCGTGCCGATCCTGATGGCCTTGAAAACCGTGACCAGCCCGTTCCTGGCCTTCGTGCTGATCACCCTGGCCCTGGCCATCGTCAGTTTCTACACCTCCATCAGCGGCCTGGTGAAGGCCGAGATGTTCCCGCCCCAGGTACGGGCGCTGGGTGTTGGCCTGGCCTATGCCGTGGCCAACGCGGTGTTCGGCGGTTCGGCGGAGTTCGTCGCCCTGAGCCTGAAGGCTGCCCATGTTGAAAACGCGTTCTACTGGTACGTTACCGCGATGATGGCGATTGCCTTCCTGTTCAGCCTGCGCCTGCCGAAACAGGCCGCGTACCTGCACCACGATCATTGACCTATCGACGCGCTGCGTGCAGCGCGTCCTGTTGAAGGACCAGACATGCAACCACGTCCGGGCAACCAGCTGTTCGATGCCTACTTCACCGCACCGGCCATGCGCGAGATCTTCTCCGACCGTGGCCGGGTCCAGGGCATGCTCGATTTCGAGGCCGCGCTGGCCCGCGCCGAAGCCGCCGTCGGGGTGATCCCGGCGGTGGCGGTGGCGCCCATCGAAATGGCCTGCCAGGCCGAACGCTACGATTTTGGCGCACTGGCCGAGGCCATCGGCAGCGCCGGCAACTCGGCGATCCCGCTGGTCAAGGCATTGGGCAAAGTCATCGCCAGCGGTGTGGCCGAAGCCGAGCGCTATGTGCATCTGGGCGCTACCAGCCAGGATGCGATGGATACCGGGTTGGTCCTGCAACTGCGCGACGCCCTGGCCCTGATCGAAGACGAGCTGGCACAACTGACCGACGTGCTCGCCAAACAGGCCAGCGCCCATGCCGACACCCCGCTGGCGGGGCGCACCTGGCTGCAGCACGCGACCCCGGTGACCCTGGGCATGAAGATCGCCGGTTGGCTCGGCGCCCTCGACCGCAGCCGCCAGCGCCTGGCCGAACTCAAGCCGCGCCTGCTGACCCTGCAGTTCGGCGGCGCCTCCGGCACCCTGGCGGCGTTGGGCGACAAGGCGCTGCCGATCGCCGAGGCCCTGGCCGACCAGCTCAAGCTGGGCTTGCCGGAACAACCTTGGCACACCCAGCGCGACCGTCTTGTCGAGTTCGCCTCGGTCCTCGGCCTGGTCGCCGGCAGCCTCGGCAAGATGGGCCGCGATGTCAGCCTGCTGATGCAGACCGAAGCCGGTGAGGTGTTCGAGCCGTCGGCGCCGGGCAAGGGCGGTTCCTCGACCATGCCGCACAAGCGCAACCCGGTTGGCGCGGCGGTGCTGATCGGTGCCGCGACCCGCGTGCCCGGCCTGGTCGCCACCCTGTATTCGGCGATGCCGCAGGAGCACGAACGCAGCCTCGGCCTGTGGCATGCCGAATGGGAAACCCTGCCGGAAATCTGCTGCCTGGTCTCGGGAGCGCTGCGCCAGGCGCGGATCATCGCCGAGGGCCTGGAAGTGGATGCCGAGCGCATGCGCCGCAACCTCGATCTGACCCAGGGCCTGGTGCTGGCCGAGGCCGTCAGTATCGTCCTTGCCCAGCGCCTCGGGCGCGACCATGCGCACCATCTGCTGGAAACCTGCTGCAAGCGTGCGGTGGCCGAACAGCGTCACCTGCGTGCCGTGCTCGGCGACGATGCCCAGGTGAGTGCGGAACTGTCCGCCGAAGAACTCGACCGCCTACTCGACCCGGCCAACTACCTCGGCCAGGCCAAGGCCTGGGTCGAGCGTGCGGTGGCCGAACATCAACGATTCAAAGCCTGAAGGAGGCTGCTGTGGGAAGCGTACAACTCGCCGATGGCGTTCTGAATTACCAGCTCGACGGTCCTGAAGGCGCACCGGTGCTGGTGCTGTCCAACTCGCTGGGCACCAACCTGCATATGTGGGACACCCAGGTCCCGGCGTTCGCCGCGCATTTCCGTGTGCTGCGCTACGACACCCGTGGCCATGGCCAGTCGCTGGTCACCGAAGGGCCGTACAGCATCGAGCAACTGGGGCGCGACGTGCTCTCGCTGCTGGATGCGCTGGAGATCGACAAGGCGCATTTCTGCGGCCTGTCCATGGGCGGCCTGATCGGCCAGTGGCTGGGGATCAACGCCCCCGAGCGCCTGGACCGCCTGGTGGTGTGCAACACCGCCGCGAAGATCGCTTCGCCCGAGGTCTGGAACCCGCGGATCGAAACCGTGCTGCGTGACCGCGAGGCGGCCATGGTCGGCCTGCGCGATGCCTCCATCGCGCGCTGGTTCACCCCGGCGTATTCCGAAGCCAATCCCGAGCCGGCCAAGCGCATCACCGATATGCTCGCGGCCACTTCGCCCGAAGGCTACGCGGCTAATTGCGCGGCCGTGCGCGATGCCGATTTCCGCGATCGACTCGGCGAGATCAAGGCGCCGCTGCTGGTGATTTCCGGTTCCGCCGATGCGGTCACGCCGCCATCGGGCGGGCTGTTCATCCAGGAGCATGTGCCCGGTGCCGAATACGCCGAGTTCCATGCCGCCCACCTGTCCAACGTCGAAGTGGGCGAGCCGTTCAGCCGCCGCGTCATCGATTTCCTGCTGGCCCGTTGAGGAGCTGTACCCGTGGATGAGAAACAACGTTACGACGCCGGCATGCAGGTTCGCCGTGCGGTGCTGGGCGATGCCCATGTCGATCGCAGCCTGACCAACCTCACCGAATTCAACAGTGAGTTCCAGGAAATGATCACCCGCCACGCCTGGGGTGATATCTGGACCCGCCCGGGTCTGCCGCGCCACACCCGCAGCCTGATCACCATTGCCATGCTCATCGGCATGAACCGCAACGAAGAGCTCAAGCTGCACCTGCGCGCCGCCGCCAACAACGGCGTAACGCGCGACGAGATCAAGGAAGTGCTGATGCAAAGCGCGATCTACTGCGGCATTCCAGCGGCCAATGCCACCTTCCACCTGGCTGAGTCGGTGTGGGATGAGCTTGGGGTCGAATCGCGTACCTAAGAGCGACGCGTACCCTGTGGGAGCGGGTTCACCCGCGATTACGTCGGTGAATTCACCATTGCAATCGCGGGTAAACCCGCTCCCACAAAGTTAGGCAGTCGCCTTCTTCTGCCGAACACAAACCGGCCCCGCATTCCGCTCGATGTCTGCCTTCAACGCTGGCAACAGCCCGAACATGAACGCCAGCTCCGCCACTACGAACAACGGCCCGACGATCAGCCCGCTGACATCGTCGACGAACGCCGGCTTGCGCCCTTCGTAGTAGTGCCCGACGAACTGGATCACCCAGCCCACGAAAAACAGCCCCAGCCCGGCTCCCAGCCACACCGCAGTGCTCTGCAGCGCCAGCACTTTCCCGGCCCACAGGCATAACAGCAACAGCCCGGTCATCAGCACGCCCAGGTTCAGGCTCAGCCGCAAGTAGAACCCCATCGACAGTAACGCCACCAGCAACGCCGGCGACAGCCACAACCCGCCCAGTTCGACGCCCGGCCGCGACAACAGCACGGTCACCGCCACCACGATCATCGGGATCCCCACGAAGTGCGTGGCAATATTGCGTGGATCACGGTGGTAGCTGGCGTATTGACTCAGATGTTCAACGAGGTTTTTCATTGTTGTTCCTCCGTCAGGGATGACCCAGCATGCCCGGCGGGTCCGTCCCAGTCTGTCGCCTGCCCGACAGTCGCTTCCGAGGCTCCGGATGAACGATACCCACGCCTGGCGCGAACAGTTGCAACACGGCCATTGGTTCAGGCAGTTATCGCCTGCCTTGCAGGACCGCCTGCTGGAGGCCGCCCGGCCCTTGGCGCTGGCTGCAGGCGAGCGCCTGTTCCAGCGCGGCGATGCGCCCTGTGGCCTGTATGCTGTGTTGTCCGGTGCGATACGCATCGGAGCGGTGAGCGCCGGCGGCAAGGAAGCCCTGCTGACCCTGGTCGAGGCGCCGCACTGGTTCGGTGAGATCTGCCTGTTCGACGGCCAGCCGCGCACCCACGACGCCTATGCCGAAGGTGCGACCCGGTTGTTGCGGGTGCCGCAGGCCAGCGTACAGGCGTTGCTCGACGAGCAGCCCCGCTATTGGCGCGAGTTCGCCCTGCTCATGAGCCACAAGCTGCGCCTGGCCTTCGTCGCGCTGGAGCAGCAGAGCCTGATGGGGGCCGCGCCTCGCGTGGCCTTCCGCCTGCTGCAGATGGCCGCAGGCTACGGCGAGGTGGACGGCCCTCGGCGGGTGCTGCAACTGTCCCAGGAGCAACTGGCGCTGATGCTCTCGCTGTCACGCCAGACCACCAACCAGATCCTCAAGAACCTGCAACAGGAAGGTGCGCTGCGCCTGGGCTACGGCGAGATCGAGATTGTCGATAGCGCCCGTCTCGAGCAGCTAGCCAAGGGCTAGTTCGTTGGCCGCCGGCTGGTGATCCAGCTGCACCAGCGTTTCGATCATCGCCCGCGCCGCCGGTGACAGCCGATAACCGCTGCGGCTGACGATGCCGCAGCGGGCCTTGAGGCTTTCCTGGTTCACCGGCAGGTTGCGCCAATGCAGTTCCACCAGCTCCCCTGTCGCGATTTCGTTGGCGAAGGCTTCTTCCGGACCGATGCCGATGGCATTGCTGTCCAGCACCACCTTGAGCAGGGTCGGCAGGTGCTCGGTCTGTACTTGGGGCGAGAAGTCGGTCTTGCCGCTGAGGTTGGCCAGCAGCTTGCGTGCGCCGGGGAGTATCTGTGGCGTGGCCAGCGGATAGTCGAACAGGTCGTTGGTGGACAGGCTGTCCTTGCTCAGCAGCGGATGTCCCGGGCGGCAGAAGAACAGGCCGCGACGTGGAGTCAGGGCGCGGGTCTGGAAATTCGGGTCGGCTTCGAAATGACGGATATCGGCGATGAAGAACTCGATCTCTTCGCGGCTGAGGGCGCGACTCAGGTTTTCCCAATTGTCCACGCGCAGGCGCGTCTGCACCCGCGGATGGGCCTTGAGGAAGCTGGTCAGGGCACGCGGCACCAGGTCTACGGCGGGGGCGGGGCCCGCGCCGAAGTGCAGTTCGCCGGCATCGAGCTTGGTCATGCGGCGCACGTCGTTGCTGAGTTGGTTGGCGCCCTGGACCAGGCGCAAGGCGTGCTGCAGGACCATCTGGCCTTCGGGTGTCGGGCGCAGGTCCTTGTTGCCGCGATCTACCAGGATGCAGCCCAGTTCCTGTTCCAGGCCCTGGATGCTGCGGCTGAAGGCCGGCTGGGTGATGCCCATGGCTTCGGCGGCACGCACGAAGCTGCGGTGGTCGTTGAGCGCGATGAAATAGCGCAGTTGGCGGAGATCCATTTGAAATACCGGTGTTTCAGGAAGGGCAGTGTTGCCAATGGGGCCGCGCAGCGGCCCCCGGCATCACCGACTAAAACCGGTGTTGTAAAGCTATCGGCTTATTTCGTCCAAGAATGAATTCTTGACTGTTTAGGTCGGTATTGCATAAGAAAAACGGGCGACGGCGAGAGAGGGGCCGCCGCCGCCCCAAGGGTCAGAGCAGGCTGATCGGGTAGCTGATGATCAGGCGGTTCTCGTCGAAGGCATTGGTGCTGTAGTCCCGGCGCATCGTGGAGTTGCGCCATTTCACCGACAGGTTCTTCAGGGTGCCGGACTGGATCACGTAGGCCAGCTCCGATTCCCGCGCCCATTCCTTGCCGTCGTCGACGGTGGCGGTGTGCACGTTGTCACCCTTGATGTAGCGGTTCATCAGGGTCAGGCCAGGCACGCCGAGCACAGCGAAGTTGTAGTCGTGGCGCAACTGCCAGGAACGTTCCTTGGCGTTGTCGAAGCTGGAGTTGTAGCTGTCGTTGGCCAGTGTCCCGCCGCTGGTGCCGTTGACCCGCATCCACTGGTCGTCACCGCTGACTTTCTGCAGGCCGACGTAGAAGGTGTTGCCGCCGTACTTGGCCGAGAGCATGGCCGAGGCGGTGCGGTTGTCCAGGTCGCCGGCGCGGGCCGAGCCGTCTTCCTTGCCGAGGAAGTAGCCGAGGTTGGCACCCAGGGTCCAGTCGCCCAGCGGCTGGCTGTGCACCAGGTTGATGTACTGCTGTTGGTAGATGTCCTTCAGTTGCGCGTTCCACAGGCCGACCATGGTGCGCTTTTCATTGAAGGTGAACTCACCGCCGGCGAAGTTGAAGCGGTCCGAGGTGAAGGCCGCCTTGCCGTTCATGAACATGTCTTCCATGCTCGCGTCGTTGCGCGGGCTGTTGCCGCGGAACTGGCCGGCATAGAGGGTCAGTCCGTCGATTTCCTGGGAGGTGACCTGGCCGCCGCGGAAGGTCTGCGGCAGCGAGCGACCGTCGTCGGAACGCAGGATCGGCAGCACTGGCATCCATTCGCCGACCTTCAGTTCGGTCTTGGAGATCTTCGCTTTCAGGGCCACACCGAGACGGCCGAAGTCGTCGGCCGGACGGCCGTCGTCATGCACCGGCAGCAGGTGGGTGCCCGCCGTGCCCTTGCCGCCATCGAGCTTGACCGAGTACAGCCCGAGGATATCCACGCCAAAGCCGACGGTGCCTTGGGTGAAGCCCGATTTGGCGTCGAGGATGAAGCTCTGGGTCCACTCTTCGGCCTTGCCCTGGGGGTTGGCCGGGTCGACGAAGTTACGGTTGATATAGAAGTTGCGCAGGTTGAGGTTGGCCTTGGCGTCCTCGAGGAAACCGCTTTCAGCGGCCATGGCGGGGAGGGCGCAGGTCATGGCGAGAACGCCGGGAAGCAGGTGCCGTGCTGTGTGCGGAGTGTTCTTCATCGATGTATCTCTTGTTTTTATGTAAGCCGAAACCATCCGCTGCGACTGGAAAGGCGCAGATCGGGTTGCGTGCTTTTTGGGTGTGCTTGGGGACAAGCGGCAGGGAGGATGGTGCTGTGCGGGGCGGGGGTGAATCAATTCGTTACAGGCGGTTTTGGGCGATAATCGAACACTAACTGAATAGTTAGTTTTATTCAAAAGCATGACGCGGACCTTGTGGGAGCGGGTTCACCCGCGATTACGGTAGTGAGTCCACCACCGCAATCGCGGGTGAACCCGCTCCCACAAGGTCCGCGTCATGCTTTGGATTTATATAAAAAAGCCCACCTGGGAGGTGGGCTCTTTGTTCACAGCGCTACAGCATCAACGCGAAGCCTGGGCATCGCCGGTCTTTTCATACCAGCCGCCACCCAGTGCCTTGTACAGGTTCACCTCGCTGACCAGTTGCGACAGCCGGTCGCCGATCAGTGCCTGCTGCGCGCTGAACAGGTTGCGCTGGGCATCGAGGAACACCAGGTTGCTGTCGACGCCGATGCGGTAGCGACGCTCGGCCAGGCGGTAGTAATCCTGGTTGGCGGCGACCAGGTCGCGCTGGGCCTGCAACTGTTCGTTGTAGGTCTGGCGCGCGGCGAGGCCATCGGAGACTTCCTGGAAGGCGGTCTGGATGGTCTTTTCGTACCTGGCAACGTTGATGTCCTTCTGGATCTTCGAGTAATCCAGGCTGGCCTTCAGCGCACCGGCATTGAAGATCGGCAGGCTGATCGACGGCTGGAACAGCCAGGTGCCCGAACCGCCCTTGAACAGCCCGTCCATGTCCGGGCTCAGGGTCCCGGCATTGGCGGTCAGGCTGATGCGCGGGAAGAATGCCGCGCGGGCCGCGCCGATATTGGCGTTGGCCGCCTTGAGCAGGTGCTCGGCTTCCATGATGTCCGGGCGCCGGGTCAACAGGTCCGACGGCAGGCCGGCCGGCATTTCCGAAAGCAGGTCGCTGTCCAGCGGCCTGGCCGCCGGCAGGTTCACCGGCAGCCCGGCACCGACCAGCAGGGTCAGGGCGTTGAGGTCCTGGGCTACCAGGCGCTGGTACTGCGCCAGCTTGACCCGCGCGCCTTCCACGGCGGTGCGCGACTGGCTCAGGTCGAGCGCCGACGCCACGCCGACCTCGGCGCTGCGCTGGGTCAGCTTGAAGCTTTCTTCGTAGGTCTTGAGGGTCTCTTCGGTCAACTTGAGCAGCGACTGGTCGGCCTGCCAGGTGAACCAGGCATTGGCGACGCTGGCCACCAGGGCGATCTGCGTCGAGCGACGTGCCTGCTCGCTGGACAGGTAGGTTTCCAGGGCCTGCTCGCTGAGGCTGCGCACCCGGCCGAACAGGTCCAGCTCGTAGGCGCTGACGCCGACGGTGGCCGAGTACTGGCTGGTGATGCCGGAGCGACCGGTCTGCGACATGTCCGCCGGAACCCGCTGGCGCGAACCGCTGGCGTCGGCCGACACCGCCGGGAACAGGTCGGCACGCTGGATGCGGTACTGGGCGCGGTAGGCGTCGATGTTCAACGCCGCGACACGCAGGTCGCGGTTGTTTTCCAGCGAGCTCTGGATCAGTTGCTGCAGCGCCGGATCATGGAAGAACTGGCGCCAGCCCTGTTCGGCCGCGGCGACCTGGGCCGACTCGGCCGGCGAGTACGCCGGGCCGGTCGGCCACTGGGCCGCCACCGGCGACTCCGGGGTCTTGTACTCGGGAATCAGCGAGCAACCGCTCAGGATGAACGCGGTCACCGCCAGGGACATCAAGGACTTGGTCATTGCCCAGCCTCATAACGTGGAGTTTCAGGTGTGGCGTCTTCTTCCGGCTTCTTGCTGCCGAACCACGACGACACGCTTACGAAGAACAGCGGTACCCAGAAGATGGCCAGGATGGTCGCGGTGAGCATGCCGCCGATCACCCCGGTACCGATCGCGTGCTGGCTGCCCGAGCCTGCGCCGTTGGCGATGGCCAACGGTACCACGCCGAGGATGAACGCCAGCGAGGTCATGATGATCGGGCGCAGACGCATGCGGCAGGCTTCGATGGCCGCGTCGATCAGGCTGCGGCCCTGCTCGTGCAGTTCCTTGGCGAACTCGACGATCAGAATGGCGTTTTTCGCCGCCAGGCCGATGGTCGTCAACAGCCCGACCTGGAAGTACACGTCGTTGGACAGTCCGCGCAGGCTGGTGGCCAGCAGCGCACCAATGATCCCCAGGGGCACCACGAGCATGACCGCGATCGGGATCGACCAGCTTTCATACAGCGCGGCCAGGCAGAGGAACACCATCAGCAGCGACAGGGCATACAGGGCCGGTGCCTGGGAGCCCGACAGGCGCTCCTCGTAGGACAGGCCGGTCCAGGAGTAGCCGATACCCGACGGCAGTTGCGCGATGATCCGCTCGACTTCGGCCATGGCCTCGCCGGTACTGTAGCCGGGAGCCGGCGCACCGAGGATTTCCACCGCCTCGACGCCGTTGTAGCGCGACAGCTTGGGCGAGCCATAGATCCACTCGCCGTGGGCGAAGGACGAGAACGGCACCATCTCGCCAGCCGCGTTGCGCACGTACCATTTCTGCAGGTCTTCCGGGCTCATCCGCGACGACGCTTCGCCCTGGATGTAGACCTTCTTGACCCGGCCACGGTCGATGAAGTCGTTGACGTAGCTGGCACCCAAGGCGATCGACAAGGTGTTGTTGATATCGGCGATGGTCACGCCCAGGGCACTGGCGCGCTCGTCGTCGACGGTCAACTGGTACTGCGGCTCGTCGTTCAGGCCGTTGGGACGTACTGCCGAGAGAATCTTGCTTTGCGCCGCCAGGCCGAGGAACTGGTTGCGCGCTTCCATCAGCTTGTTGTGGCCGACGCCGGCACGGTCCTGCAGGAACACGTCGAAACCGGTGGCGTTACCCAGCTCCAGTACCGCAGGCGGGGCGAAGGCGAACACCATGGCGTCGCGGAAGCTGAAGAAGTGCTGCTGGGCGCGGGCTGCCAGGTTGAACACGTTGTTCTCGGCGGAGCGCTCGCCCCACGGCTTGAGCATGATGAAGGCCATGCCCGAGCTCTGGCCACGGCCGGCGAAGTTGAAGCCGGTCACGGTGAACACCGAGGAAACGGTATCGGCTTCCTTGTCCAGCAGGTATTCGCGCATCTGGTCGACTACCACCTGGGTGCGCTCGGCACTGGAACCGGCCGGAGTCTGCACCTGGGCGAACAGAACGCCCTGGTCTTCCTCGGGCAGGAACGCGGTAGGGATGCGGGTGAACAGCCAGACCATGCCGACCACGATCAGCAGGTACGCCAGCAGGTACGGCGCCTTGTGCCGCAGCATGTTGCCCACGCCACGCTCGTAGCGCTGCACGCTGCGGTCGAAGTTGCGGTTGAACCAGCCGAAGAAACCACGCTTGGCGGTGTGGTGCTCGCCTTTCTTGACCGGCTTGAGCATGGTTGCGCACAGCGCCGGGGTGAAGATCAGCGCTACCAGCACCGACAGGGCCATGGCCGAGACGATGGTGATGGAGAACTGCTTGTAGATCACACCGGTGGAGCCGCCGAAGAACGCCATCGGCAGGAGTACCGCCGAAAGCACCAGGGCGATGCCCACCAGCGCACCCTGGATCTGGCCCATGGATTTCTTGGTCGCTTCCTTGGGCGATAGTCCCTCTTCGGTCATCACCCGCTCGACGTTTTCCACCACGACGATGGCGTCGTCCACCAATAGACCGATGGCCAGGACCATGCCGAACATGGTCAGGGTGTTGATGCTGAAGCCGGCCGCCGCGAGGATGCCGAAGGTGCCGAGCAGTACCACCGGCACCGTCATGGTGGTGATCACCGTGGCGCGGAAGTTCTGCAGGAACAGGTACATCACCAGGAACACCAGCACGATCGCTTCGATCAGGGTGTGGATCACACCGCTGATGGACTCGGTCACCACCGGCGTGGTGTCGTACGGGAAGACCGCTTTCATGCCCGGCGGGAAGAACGGTTCCAGGTCGGAGATGGTCTTGCGCAGGGCCTTGGCGGTATCCAGGGCGTTGGCGCCGGTGGCCAGTTTCACCGCCAGGCCGGAGGCCGGCTTGCCGTTGAACTGGGCGCTGACCGCATAGTTTTCACCGCCCAGGCCGACCTTGGCGACATCGCCCAGGCGCACTTGCGAACCGTCGCGGTTGACCTTGAGCAGGATCTTCTCGAACTGCTCGGCGGTCTGCAGGCGGGTCTTGCCGATGATGGTGGCGTTCAGTTGCTGGCCGGGCAGGGCGGGCAGGCCGCCGAGCTGGCCGGAGGACACCTGGACGTTCTGTGCGGCGACAGCGGTTTTGACATCGACCGGGGTCAGCTGGAATTTGTTCAGCTTGGCCGGGTCGAGCCAGATGCGCATGGCGTACTGGGCACCGAAGACCTGGAAGTCACCGACACCGGCGGTGCGGGAAATCGGGTCCTGCATGTTGGAGACGATGTAGTTGGCCAGGTCGTCCTTGGTCATGCTGCCGTCTTCGGAAACCAGGCCGATCACCAGCAGGAAGTTCTTCACCGCCTTGGTCACGCGGATACCCTGCTGCTGCACTTCTTGCGGCAGCAGCGGGGTGGCCAGGTTCAGCTTGTTCTGCACCTGGACCTGGGCCGTGTCGGGGTTGGTGCCCTGCTCGAAGGTCGCGGTAATGGTCATGCTGCCATCGGAGTTACTTTCCGAGGACACATAGCGCAGGTTGTCGATACCGTTGAGCTGCTGCTCGATCACCTGGACCACGGTGTCCTGCACGGTCTGCGCCGAAGCGCCCGGGTAGGTCACGGCGATGGCGATCGCCGGCGGAGCGATGCTCGGGTACTGGTTGATCGGCAACTTGAGGATCGACAACGCCCCGACCAGCATGATCACCAGGGCGATCACCCAGGCGAAGATCGGGCGATCGATAAAGAATCTCGACATGGTTTACTCCCCTTTGGCCCCTGCGCTCGCGGCACTGGCCTGGGTTGGCTGGGCAGGCTTGACGTTGGTCGCATCGCTGACCTTCACCTCGATGCCTGGCTTGACGTACTGCAGGCCCTCGGTAATCAGGCGGTCACCGGCATTCAGGCCTTCTTCCACCAGCCAGTCGTTACCGACGGTGCGGCTGGCCTTGAGCTGGCGCAGCTCGACCTTGTTGTCCTGGTTGACCACCAGGGCGGTGGCCTGGCCTTTGAGGTCGCGGGTCACGCCTTGCTGCGGCGCGAGGATGGCGGTTTCGTTGACGCCGTTGTTCAGGCGGGCATGCACGAACATGCCGGGCAGCAGGTTGTGCTCCGGGTTGGGGAACACGGCACGCAGGGTCACCGAGCCGGTGGTTTCGTCGACCGATACTTCCGAGAACTCCAGGCGACCTTTCTGCTTGTAATCGCTGCCATCTTCCAGCTTCAGGCTGACTTCGGCGGCGTTGTCGCCGACCTTCTTCAGCTTGCCGCTCTCCAGCTCGCGACGCAGCTTGAGCAGTTCGGCCGAAGACTGCGTCACATCGACGTAGATCGGGTCGAGCTGCTGGATGGTGGCCATGGCCGTGGCCTGGCCGTTGCTGACCAGGGCACCTTCGGTGACTGCGGAGCGACCGATACGGCCGCTGAGCGGGGCGAGCACCTTGGTGTAGCGCAGATCGATCTCGGCGCTTTTCAGCGTGGCTTCAGCCTGCAAACGTTTGGCCAATGCATCATCGTAGTCCTGGCGGCTGATGGCGCGTTCGTCCACCAACTGCTTGTAGCGATCGGACAGCGAGCGGGTCGATTGCAGGTTGGCCTTGGCGCTGGCCAGGGTCGCTTCGTAGACCGACGGGTCGATCTGGTAGAGCTGCTGGCCTTCCTTCACCTCCGAGCCTTCCTTGAACAGGCGCTTGAGGATGATGCCGTTGACCTGTGGACGTACTTCCGCCACCCGGTACGCGATGGTGCGGCCCGGCAGGTCGGAGACGAGGGTATAGGATTGCGGCTGGAGGGTGACGACGCCGACCTGAGGAGCCTGCGCCACGGGCGCCGCTTCTTCCTTTTTACAGCCGCTGAGCAGTGTTGCCAGGGCGACGGCGGATACCAGAGCGGTAACAGCTGGCTTGAGTTGCATGAAGATCCTCGGGTCAGAATAGAGCTGAAGACGCTCAAGAATAATGGAAAACGGATTAAGGAAAATTAACGGGTCCGGCTAGATAAGTAGCATGCTAAGGAATATACTTACATTCATGCTTGTTTGTAAATACCCGCTACCTTGTCAAACACAGGCTGCAAGGCGCGATACCAGAACTCCCGGCGGGCGCCCTGAACAAGGCCGCCGCCGCTCAGAACCCGGTTACCCGACGCAGGCGACCGGCTCCTTGATGAGGTTGTACTGCCATGGTCCGTCGAACCAAAGAGGAAGCACAGGAAACCCGTAACCAGATTCTCGAAGCTGCGGAAAAAGCCTTCTACAAGCGTGGAATAGCGCGTACCACCCTGGCGGATATCGCCGAGCTGGCGGGCGTCACCCGGGGAGCCATCTATTGGCACTTCGATAACAAGGCCGAACTGGTCGAAGCGCTGCTCGACAGCCTGCAGGAACCGCTGGACGCCCTGGCCCGCGCCAGCGAAAGCGAGGACGAACCCGACCCGCTGGGTTGCATGCGCAAACTGCTGGTGCAGTTGATGCACCGGATGGCCAGTGATCCGAAAACCCGGCGCATCAATGAGATTCTTCATCACAAGTGCGAATTCACCGATGAAATGTGCGAGATCCGCGTCCAGCGGCAGAACGCGACGACCGATTGTCACGAGCGCATCACCCGTAGCCTGAGCAATGCCGTCAAGCGCGGGCAGTTGCCGGCCGATACCGATCCGCAGCGTGCGGCGCTGGCCATGTTCGCTTACATCGACGGGCTGATCCGGCGCTGGCTGCTGCTGCCGGACAGCTTCGACCTGCTCGGCGATGCCGAACGGTGGATCGATGCGGGGCTGGACATGCTGCGCTTGAGCCCCTCCCTGCGCAATTGAGGTTTTGTGAGCATTTGTGAATCTTTGTATTTCCAGATTCCGTTGGTAGTGTAGGCGCCGGTCCAGACGAAAGTCGGACCGGCGTCAACATTATGTAGGCTTGGGTCCGTCCGGATACTTAGCTGGCTAATTAAATTTTCTTCATCGAGTCCGCACATGACCGCGCAAACCCCGACACTGAAAGGCGCCGATCAACCGCTGCGGGGGATCGCCCTGATCTGTCTGGCGGTCTTGCTGTTCGCCAGCCACGACGCCTTGTCCAAGTACCTGTCCGGGTTCTACGCCATCGTCATGGTGGTATGGGCGCGCTATGTGGTTCACACCCTGTTGATGCTGGTGGTGTTCGTGCCGCGCACCGGGCTTTCGGCGGTGGTGCGTACGCGGCGGCCGTTGCTGCAACTGGCGCGAGCGCTGTGCCTGATCGGCACCAGCCTGCTTTTCACCACCGGCCTGCGCTATATCCCGCTGGCCGAAGCGACTGCGGTCAACTTCCTCGCGCCCCTGATGGTCACTGCGCTGTCGGTGCCATTGCTCGGCGAGCGGGTTACCCGAGGGCAATGGATGGCCGTGTCGGCAGGCTTTATCGGTGTGCTGATCGTGATCCGGCCGGGCGGCGCGTTGTTCACCCCGGCCATCCTGTTGCCCTTGGGCTCGGCCTTCTGTTTCGGCTGCTACCAGTTGCTCACCCGCAAGCTCAGCGCCACCGACAGCCCGACCACCAGCAACTTCCTTACCGGCATCTTCAACAGCCTGATCATGACTGCCCTGGTGCCGTTCTTCTGGACCCTGCCCAGCTTCACCCACGGCCTGTTCATGATTGGCCTGGGCACCTGCGGCATGCTCGGCCACATGCTCCTGACCTCGGCGTTCAAACATGCGGCACCGGCCATGCTGGCGCCGTTCAGTTACGGGCAGATCCTCTTTGCCGGAATGTTCGGCTACCTGGTCTTTGGCCACAGCCCGGATATCTACGGCGTGGTCGGCATCGCCATCATCTGCCTCAGCGGCCTGGCCGTGGCCTGGGTGCAGCGGCGCGGCTGATCAGTGCCCACGCAGTTCGCGATTGGGCAGGGCCACCGCAGCGGCCAGGCCCAGCAGCGAAATCGAGGCGCTGCCCAGCAGCAGGTTGCGGAAGGTTACCGACAGCTCGGCCTGTACCTGAAGACTCGCCTCGCCCGTACGCAGGCTACCCAGCAGGGCCTCGCCGGCCAGCGCATAGCCACCGTCCTGCAGCATCGCCAGCAACAGCGCCGACATCAGTGCCACGCCCATCGCACCGCCGAGGGAGCGGAACAGGTTGGTGGTACTGGTGGCGACGCCGATATCCTGCGGCTGCACGGAACTCTGTGCCGCCACCAGCGAGGTCGGGAACTGCGTGCCGCCGGCGATGCCGGTCAGCAGCATGAAGAAGCCACTGAGCAGGGTGGCTGACGGCGGGCTGAACGCCATGCCGATGATCGCCAGCGGCATCAGCACACTACCGAACAGGATCTGCGGCTTGAAGCGCCCGGTCAGGTTGGTCAGGCGACCCGCACTATAGGCGCCTATCGGCAGGCCCATGGCCAGCGGCAGCAGGTGTAGCGCCGCGCTGTCGGCGCCGGCGCCGGTGATGCTCTGGTAGCGCAGAGGCATCAGCATGGTCAGGGAGATGGCCTGGAAACTGGTGAAGAAGATCGCGCACCAGCACAGCACTGCAACCTTGTTGCCGAACAGCTTCAGGGGCAGCAATGGCTCCGGTGCACGGCGCTCGTACAGGATGAACAGGGTCAGGCCGACCAGCGCCACCCCGAGCAGTGCCAGCACCGCCTCGCCATGCCAGGCATGGCCCTGGCCGATCAGGGTAATGGCCAGCAGCAGGCTGGTCAGGCCGAGGATCAGCAGCAGCGCACCGGGGTAGTCCACCCTGGCTGCCCGTTGTGGCGTCGCCAGCCCGCGCAGGCTGTTGCGTGTCACCCACCAGGCGACCAGGCCCAGTGGCAGATTCAGCCAGAACACCCAGCGCCATGACAGGTATTCGGTCAGCAAGCCGCCCAATACCGGCCCGACCACGCTGGCGGCGGCGTACATGCTGCTGAAGTAGCCCTGGTAGCGCCCGCGTTCCCGTGGCGCGACCAGATCGCCGAGGATCGCCTGGCTCACCGAGACCATGCCGCCCGCGCCGATGCCCTGGATCACCCGCGCCAGTACCAGTTGTTCCATGCTCTGGGCCATGGCACAGCACACCGAAGCCAGGGTAAAGATCGCCGTACCGCCGAGGATCATTCGCCGACGGCCATAGAGATCGCCCAGCTTGCCGTAGATCGGCGTGGCCACGGTCATTGCCACCATATAGCCGGAAATCACCCAGGCCAGCAGGCCGACATCATTGAATTGCGCGGAGATCGCCGGCATGGACACGGCAATGATGGTCTGGTCGAGGGCACCGAGAAAGATCGCCAGCATCAGGGCGACGAGCACGGTACGGATGGCGGGTTGCGGTGGGGTGGTGGGTAGGGTCACGGCGGGGCTCGGATGTTTTTTCACGCGAGTTTAACCGATAGCTTGCTAAGCGTCTTCACGGGCCTCATCGCTGGCAGCGGTGCATACAATCCCTGTGGGAGCTGGCTTGTCGGACCGCCGCACCGCAGCGATGAGGCCGGTACAGGCGACCCTTATCTCAACGCGCTAAGCGTGGCCGTATGCGGCACACAATGAACCAGCGAACAACTCGCCGCGGACCAGGGCTGGTTACGCGCCTGCTCGACCCGCCAGGCAGCTGTGGCATACAGCCCCATGACGGCGGCGATGGCGAAGACGACCGCGCATTTCCTGGATTTGACACCCATGATGCTGACCTCCCGCTACGACACACCCTGCTACAAGCCTAGTTCACTTATGGCAGGTCGCGATCCCATTCCGGTGGATCGGTGAAGCGTTCGGCGAGGAAGTCCAACATGCTGCGCAAGGTCGCCGGCATATGCTTGCGCGAGGTGTACACCGCATGCAGGTTCAGGGTCTTCGGCCGGGCCTGGGGCAGCAGCTGCACCAGCTCGCCGCTGCGCAACGGCCGGTGTGCCAGGTAGGTCGGCAGCATGGCGATACCGGCGCCGGCCAGGGCCGCCTGTTGCAAGGTCAGGGCCTCGTTGGCGCTGATATTGCCTTGGATCGGTACCGACACGTTTTCCCCGTCCACCTCGAAATGCCAGAGGCTATGGCCGAAGTAGGAATGGGTCAGGCAATTGTGCCGGGCCAGGTCCTGCACCGTTTGTGGCCGCGGATGCTCGCGCAGGTAGGCCGGGGCGGCGCAGATCACCGAGCGGCAAACGCTCAGGCGCCGGGCGATCAGGTTGGGATCGATATCGTTGCTGGTACGGATCGCCAGGTCGATGCGTTCGTCCACCAGGTTGACGGTGCGATCGAGCATCTGCAGGTCGATCCTGACCTGGGGATAACGGCGCACGTATTCGGTGATCGCCTCGAGCAACTGCGCCTGGCCGAACGAAGTGCTCACGCTGATGCGCAATTCTCCCCGGGGCGTCTGGTCCGGGGTCGCGACGGCGGCCTGCAGGTCACCGGCCAGCTCCAGCATTTGCCGGCAGCGTGGCAGGGTTTCCTTGCCGGCGGCAGTCAGGCTCAGCTTGCGGGTGGTGCGCTGCATCAGGCGCGCGCCGACCCAATCCTCAAGGTCCGCCAGGTAGCGGGATATGACCGGGCGCGACATATCCAGATGATCGGCGGCGGCGGATTGGCTGCCAAGATCGACCACGGTGACGAAGACCCGCATGGCGGTGAGACGGTCCATTGATCTGTCCGGTTTCAGAAACAAACTATGCGCAAGAATCGCATTTTTTGCCCCGGATCGCGCAACTAAGCTGTGCTCAGTCGTCGTCTTCGAGACAGGTTCAACTCTCAGTGGAGGTTTGTCATGAGCAAGATCGCAATCATCGGTGCAACCGGCCGTGCCGGCAGCCAGTTGCTGGAAGAAGCCCTGCGCCGTGGCCATAGCGTCACCGCCATCGCCCGGGACCCGGCGAAACTGCAGGGCCGCGCCGGGGTGAACCCCGTGGCGCTGGACATCAAGGATGGCGCGGCGCTGGCCAAGGCCCTGGCCGGGCACGATGCGGTGCTGAGCGCTGCGCACTTCACCGGGATCCCCGCGCAGACCCTGCTGGCGCCGGCAAAGCAGGCCGGGGTCAAGCGCGTGCTGGTGGTGGGTGGGGCAGGCAGCCTGCTGCTGCCGGACGATTCGCGGGTGATCGACAGCCCGGACTTCCCCGAGGCCTACAAGGCCGAGGCCAGCGCGGGTGCGGTCTATCTGGAAACGTTGAAGCAGGAGCAGGACCTGGACTGGACCTTCCTCTCGCCTTCGGCGGAGTTCGTGGAGGGCCCGCGGACCGGGTCGTACAAGTTGGGCAAGGATCATCTGCTGATCGGTGCCGATGGCAGGAGCTGGATCACCTTTGCCGACTACGCAATTGCCTTGCTGGATGAGCTGGAGCAGCCGAAGCATTCGCGGCAGCGGTTCACTGTAGGTTACTGAGTTGTTCTTCAGGGCCTCATCGCGGGTGAACCCGCTCCCACAGGTTACTCTGTGGGAGCGGGTTCACCCGCGATAGGGCCCGAAAGATCACTGCCTACGGGCCTGCTCCCCCAACCATGCAACCAGCTCCACCAATCCCGGTGCCGCCACCTTCCCCGGCATTGCCAGGTAGTAACCTTTCCCGGTAGGCACCTTCAAATCAAACGGCATTACCAATCTGCCGCCGAGCAGATCATCCCCGATCAACGCCCAATCCCCGATCGCCACCCCGGTTCCTTGCGAGGCCATGGCCATCGCCATGTCCAGCGTCTCGAAATGCTGGCGCCGGCCCTGGATCTCCAGCCCGCTTCCGGCCGCCTCCAGCCAGGTCTGCCAGTCCCGCTCGTCCCGAGTCGGGTGCAGCAGCATGTGCCCGGCCAGATCCGCCACCTCGCGCAGCGGCGTGGTACCCGCCAGCAAGTGTGGCGAGCAGACCGGCGTCAGTTGCTCGTCGAACAGTTTCAATGCCTCGCCCTCCGGCTCGGCACCATAGACCACCGCCGCATCGAAGCCCTCCCGGCGAAAATCCACCCCGTGCTGGATGGTGGTGGTCAGTTCCACCGGCACGTCCGGCCGCAACGCCTGCCATTCCATCAGCCGTGGCAGCAGCCAGCGCATCACGCAGGTCGGCGCCTTCAATTGCAGGGTGCCGCGTGGCGCGCCGATCTGCTGCACGCCGTCCTCTATCAGGCTGAACACCTGCTGTACCCGGGGCAGCCATTCCTGCCCTTCGCGGGTCAGGCTCAAGCCGCGGGCCTGGCGGATGAACAGCGGATAGCCGAGGTGTTCCTCGAGCCCGGCGATCTGCCGGCTGACCGCCCCCTGGGTCAGGTGCAACTGCTGGGCGGCACGGGTGAAGTTGCAGCATTGGGCCGTCACCAGGAAGGTATGCAGGGCGGCAAGGGGAGGGAGTCGTTTCATCGGAATAAGCCATGATCTGGGCGCATGGCTAGTATGAGGAACTTTGCCTTGTGCCGGTAGCCACCCGGCGGTCCAATGAAGGCCTGGCCCCGAACACAGACAATAGGCTCACGAACATGGCGACTTGCGGCGAAGTGCTGGTAAAACTCCTCGAAAACTACGGTGTGGACCATGTGTTCGGCATCCCGGGCGTGCATACCGTGGAACTCTATCGAGGCCTCGCGGCGTCCGCTATCCGGCATATCACCCCGCGCCACGAGCAAGGCGCCGGCTTCATGGCTGACGGTTATTCGCGCACCCGTGGCAAACCTGGCGTGTGTTTCATCATCACCGGCCCGGGCATGACCAACATCACCACCGCCATGGGCCAGGCCTACGCCGATTCGATCCCGATGCTGGTGATTTCCAGTGTGCAATCGCGCAGCGCCCTGGGCGGCGGGCGGGGCAAGTTGCATGAACTGCCGAACCAGAGCGAACTGGTGCGCGGTGTCGCTGCCTTTTCCCATACCCTGATGTCCGCCGACGACCTGCCGCAAGTCCTGGCCCGTGCCTTTGCCGTGTTCGATGGCGCACGACCGCGGCCTGTGCATATCGAGATTCCGCTGGATGTGATCGTCGAGCCGGCCGATCACCTGCTGGGCAGCGAGCCGGTGCGCGTCGAGCGTGCTGCCGCAGCCCCGGCTACTGCGGCGAAGATGGCCGCCCTGCTGGCAAACGCCCGTCGTCCGCTGATTCTTGCCGGTGGCGGCGCCATCGGCGCCAGCGCCTCGCTGACCCGCCTCGCCGAGTACCTCCAGGCGCCAACCGCGCTGACCATCAATGCCAAGGGCATGTTGCCATCCCGTCATCCGCTGCTGATCGGCTCGACCCAGTCCCTGGCCGCCACCCGTGAACTGGTGCGCGAGGCCGATGTGGTGCTGGCCATCGGCACGGAACTGGCCGAGACCGACTACGACGTCACCTTCAAGGGCGGCTTCGAGATCCCTGGCACCCTGCTGCGCATCGACATCGACCCGGACCAGACCGTACGCAACTACCCGCCGAAGCTGGCCATGGTCGCCGATGCCGGGCATGCCTGCGATGCGCTGCTGCATGCCCTTGGCGACCAGCCGTCACCGGTTCGCGCCGGTGAGTGGGGCCCGGCCCGCGCGGCGCGGTTGAAAGAAACCCTGGCCGCACAGTGGGACGAGGCGGCAACTGCCCAGACCCTGTTCCTCGATACCATTCTTGAAGCCTTGCCACAGGCCGTGCTGGTGGGCGATTCGACCCAGCCGGTGTACACCGGCAACCTGACCCTCGACCTGGACCATCCGCGCCGCTGGTTCAATGCGTCCACTGGCTACGGCACCCTTGGATATGCCCTGCCGGCGGCCATGGGGGCCTGGCTGGGCAGTGCGCAGGAAGCCGCACAGCGCCTGCCGGTGGTCTGCCTGATCGGCGACGGTGGTATCCAGTTCACCCTGCCCGAGCTGGCCAGTGCCGTGGAGGCACAGGTGCCACTGATCGTCCTGCTGTGGAACAACCAGGGCTACGAGGAAATCAAGCGCTATATGGTCAACCGCGATATCGAACCGGTGGGCGTGGATATCCACACCCCGGACTTCGTCACCATCGCCAAGGGCTTCGGCTGCGCGGCGCAAGCGGTGAGTGAAGTCCAGGCCCTGAAGGCGGCACTGGTCGCCGCTGCCGGCCGCCAGGGACCGACGCTGATCGAGATCGACCAGCGCCGCTGGACCGACAACGCCCTGGATTAAATCGCGTTGCGCAGGCGCGCCATGTCCCGCAACGGGGGCGCGCCGTACAGCCGGCTGTATTCGCGGCTGAACTGCGACGGGCTTTCATAGCCGACTCGATAACCCGCCACCGCCGCCTCCAGGCCATCGTTGAGCATCAGCCGACGAGCCTCCTGGAGGCGCAGTTGTTTCTGGTACTGCAACGGGCTCATCGAGGTCACCGACTTGAAACGGTGATGCAGTGCCGAGACGCTCAGGTTCACCTCGCGGGCCAGGTCCTCGATGCGCAGCGGCTTATCGTAGTAGTCGTTGAGCCACTGGATCGCCTGGCAAACCCGATGGGTCTGGCTATTGGACATGGCGATTTCATACAGACGGTGGCCCTGTTTCCCGCGCAACAGGCGGTAAAGGATTTCCCGTCGGATCAACGGTGCCAACACCGGGATGTCCTTCGGCGTATCCAGCAGGCGGATCAGGCGAATCAGCGCGTCCAGCAGCGCCGGGTCCAGGCGCTCGACGAACAGCCCGCGCTCGGACGCCGCCGGCACGCCCATGGGCCCGGCATCGGCGATCAGGTTGTTGATTTCTGCGGGGTCGATGTCCAGGCGAATGCCCAGGCTCGGGTTTTCCGGGCTGGCATCCAGGTACACGCCGCTGATCGGCATGGCCACCGACACCACCATGTAATGCAGCGGGTCGTAGACATAGCGCTCGTCGCCCAGGTGCACGGCCTTGCTGCCCTGGGCCAGGATGCACAGGGCAGGGTGGGCCAGGGTCGGCATGGAGCGGATGTTCTCTTCATGGCGGACCAGGAACAGGCCATTGATCGCCGGCGAGTCGACATGCCGGCGGACCAGGTCGGCAAGGGCTTCACGCAGCGCTTCGAGGGCAGGATCGAGAGGTTCGGCGGATGACATGGACGAGCTTCCTCAGCAGGATTTTCGCAGCATAGGTTTGTGCAAGTCCCGGCGCTAGCCGAAAGCTGTCGGGTTCTTGCACGATCCTGCCGGGACAGGCGGATCGCTATTCACCTTAAGCGGTTGGACTGTGTTGCGGGATTCATGGCACCGCCTGGGCGTTTCATCGACTGCCCGGCCGTCTCATGGTCGTCATGCAGGATCAGGCAATTTACCGACAGCATCGGCCTAACGGCGATGGCGGCGGGCTGGCTAATCTTGGCAGCCTGGCAGTTTCCCCTGACCGCTTCAAAGGAGCACCGCACATGACGACATCTCGACCGGTCAGCCACCTCTCCTTCGTGCGCGCCAGTGCAGGGCGCTCGGCAGAGCTGGGCGAACGTCTTCAACAATTGCGCGAGCCGACCCGCAGCACCCCGGGTTGCCTGGGCTTCAGCCTGCAACGCTCGTCTTGCGACAGCCACCTCTGGTTGCTCAGCAGCCAGTGGCAGGATCCATTGGCGATGAACGACTACTTCCACTCGCCCAGCCTGCAACTGTTCGGCGAACTGGTGCAGGCACGGGTTCTGGAAAGCCTCGATCTGCACACCTTCAGCTAGAATGACGGCCTTTTTCGCAATCATCGGGTTTGACGACAATGGCGCGCAGGGTATTCGTAGGGTTTGAAGCGGTCGCGGCGATGGTGCCGACCGAGGGTGGCTACCATGCCGCGATCGCGGTAAAGGGCCTGGGCGCCGTGGGCGCGCCGACCTTCCACAAGGTACTCGATGGCCAGGTGTTCAAGACCGCCACCGCCGCCGACGAAGCGGCGAATGCCGAACTGCAGCGCCTGCAAGGCGTCAGCGCCGACGCCGAGCTGGTCTGGTAGGCGCGCTTCAGCGCTGCGGGCGGCCCATCTTGAACAGGTTGCCCAATTCGAAATAGTCCGCCGGGCCGCCGCCACGCAGGATCGGCTCGGCGGCAGCGGTATCGTAGATACCGTCCTTGAGCAGATGCTCGGCAATATGCACCGCCACCACTTCGCCCAGGATCAGCCAGCTTGGTATCGGTTCCTGATCGGCGCGCTTGAGCTGGATGATCTGGCTCACCTTGCACTCGAACGACACCGGGCTCTCCTGCACCCGCGGCACCGCGATCACCCGCGAGGCTGCCGGGGTCAGTTGGCTCAGGGCGAATTCATCGACCTCCGGCGCGACTGGCGCGCAGCTTTGGTTCATCGCCTCGGCCAGCGGACGGGTGGCCAGGTTCCAGGCGAACTCACCGGTCTGCTCGATATTGTTCAGGCTGTCTTTGCGCCCGACGCTGCAGAAACCGATGATCGGCGGAATGTAGTTGAAGGCGTTGAAGAAACTGTAGGGCGCCAGGTTCAGGCGGCCTTCGGCGTCGTGGGAAGAGATCCAGCCGATCGGGCGCGGACCGACAATGGCATTGAACGGATCATGGGGCAGGCCGTGGCCTTTGGCGGGTTCGTAATAGTACATCGGGCGGGCCTTGTTGGCGGGTACAGGGGGAAGGACACCTAGTGTGCCAAGAGTGGCGGGCCCTGAAAACGATTAAGCCCGGCCGAAGCCGGGCTGTGGAAGGTGAAACCGCAGGTCTTAGCTGAAACGATGGGCCTGGGTGCGGTCGAAACCATCGGCGGCGAATTGAGCGCCCTTGGTGCGATCGAAGCCGTCTTCGGCGAATTTGGCGCCGTTGGTGCGATCGAAACCGTCTTCGGCGAATTTGGCGCCGTTGGTGCGATCGAAGCCGTCTTCGGCGAATTTGGCGCCGTTGGTGCGATCGAAGCCGTCTTCGGCGAATTTGGCGCCGTTGGTGCGATCGAAGCCGTCTTCGGCGAATTTGGCAGCGCCGGTGTGATCGTAGCCATCTTCGGCGACTGCGGCCGCCTGGGCTTGCGGGTGGCTGAAGTTATGGCTGCCAGTGCGGTCGAAGCCGTCGGCGGCAAAGGCGTTGGCGGTCAGGACAGAGAAGGCCAGGGTCAGGATCAGTTTGCTTTTCATGGTGGTTGCTCCGGGGTAGTGAGTGGGTTGCTTGTTTCTATGGGTTTGATACTACGCCGATTAATTTGATTAAAAAGCGCAAAAAATCGGCCATAAGTATCGACTAAATCGATTTAATGGCATTCGCGGATCCCTGTGGGAGCGGGTTCACCCGCGATTACGTCAGTGAATTCACCACCGTAATCGCGGGTGAACCCGCTCCCACAGGGATCTGCGCCGCTCAAAGGAAAAATGAAAGAATTTTCACCTACGCATTTTTCATTTTTCACCCACGCTTTTTTCATCGCTCCCTGAGCAATCTCCGCGGCACTTGACCCTGGAGCGATTCCCACAATGAATAAACTTCCGCAAATCACCCTGGCGTTCTGGATCATGAAGATCTGCGCCACCACCCTTGGCGAAACCGCCGGCGACCTGCTGTCGATGACCCTGAACGTCGGCTACGCGCTAAGCTCGGTGATCCTGATCAGCCTGTTCCTCGCCACGCTGCTGGCGCAGTTGGTCTCGCGCAAATACCACCCGGCGCTTTACTGGCTGGTGATCCTCTCCACCAGCACCGCCGGCACCACCATGTCCGACTTCATGGACCGCACCCTGGGCCTGGGCTACGCCACCGGCTCGGCGATCCTGATCGGTATCCTCGCGTTGACCTTCGCCCTGTGGCGCATGAGCGGCAACACCCTCAACGTCAACCACATCAGCAGCCGGCGCGGCGAGATCTTCTATTGGGTGGCGATACTGTTCTCCAACACCTTGGGCACGGCGCTGGGCGATTATCTGGCGGACGATTCGGGGCTGGGCTTTGCCGGTGGTGCGCTGCTGATCGGTTCTGCGATCTGCCTGGTGGTGATCGCACGCTACGTGACCCGGATTTCGCCGGTGGCGCTGTTCTGGATCGCCTTTGTCCTGACCCGGCCGTTCGGCGCGACCCTGGGGGACTTCCTGACCAAACCCTACGAGAAGGGCGGGCTGGATTTCGGCACCGTGGGCTCGTCGGCAGTGCTGGGCGGGGTACTGCTGCTGATGGTGGGGATGGCTTATTACTTCAATGCCCGGCGTGTGCAGCGGGTGGTTGGAACCGTCTGACAGCGGGAACAAAAAAGCCCCCGACCTTCCGGCCGGGGGCTTCGCTTTTCAGCAGATCGACTCAGTCAGTCACGATCCGCGAGTGCTTCTGCGTGTCCTTCATGAACACATACACCAGCAGCGAGCAGGCGATGCAAGCGGTGACGTACCAGTAGTAGCCGGTCTCCATGCCCGCGCTCTTGAACCACAGCGCTACATATTCAGCCGTACCGCCGAAGATCGATACGGTCAGCGCGTACGGCAGGCCGACGCCCAGCGCGCGGATCTCGGTAGGGAACAGCTCGGCCTTCACCACGGCGTTGATCGAGGTGTAGCCGCTGACGATGATCAGCGCCGCCATGATCAGGAAGAACGCGCCCCACCAGCTTTGCACGGTGTGCAGGGTCGAGAGGATCGGCACAGTGAAGATCGTGCCGAGTACACCGAAGGCGATCAGGATCGGACGCCGGCCGATCTTGTCCGACAGCGCGCCGATCACCGGTTGCAGGCACATGAACAGGAACAGGGTGGCCGCCGAGATCATGGTCGAGTCGGTGATGCTCATACCCACGGTGTTGACCAGGTACTTCTGCATGTAGGTGGTGTAGGTGTAGAACGCCAGGGTGCCGCCCATGGTCAGGCCGACCACGGTGGCGAGTTCCTTCGGATGGCGCAGCAGGGTGCGCATCAGGCTTTCCTTGGCCTTGGGCTTTTCCTTTTTGGTGAAGGACTCGGTCTCTTCCATGCCGCGGCGCAGGTACAGCGCAACCACCGCGCACAGCGCGCCGATCACGAAGGGTACGCGCCAGCCCCAGGCGTACAGTTGCTCGGTGGTCAGGGTCTGTTGCAGGACGATCAGCACGGCGAGGGCGATGAGCTGGCCGGAGATCAGGGTCACGTACTGGAAGCTGGAGAAGAAACCACGGCGTTTCTTGTCGGCCATTTCGCTGAGGTAGGTGGCCGAGGTGCCGTATTCGCCACCCACCGACAGGCCCTGCATCAGGCGGGCGATGACCAGCAGTATCGGCGCGGCGACGCCGATGGTTTCATAGCCCGGGGTCAGGGCGATGACCAGGGAGCCGAAGCACATCAGCAGCACCGAAGCCATCAGCGCCGCCTTGCGTCCCTTGCGGTCGGCGTACAGGCCCATCAGCCAGCCGCCGATCGGGCGCATCAGGAAGCCCACGGCGAAGATCGCGGCGGTGTTGAGCAGTTGCGCAGTGGTGTCGCCGGCGGGGAAGAAAGCCTTGGCGAAGTACAGGGAGAATGCGGCGTAGACGTACCAGTCGTACCACTCGACCATGTTGCCCACCGACCCGCTGAAGATCGATTTGAGGCGGCTGGAGGTGGTCTTTGGCGCAGCCGTGGCAGTGGCTGCCCCGGCAGGCAGGGTGGAAGTGTTATCCATTGGACGGAACCTTCATGTTGTTTTTGTGGTGGCGCGTTGGAGCGCGGCCTGCGGGGGCTATAGCAGGAGGTGTGCCAGGGGGATCAAGGTGGTCCCATCGGTGGCAACGCCAGCTCCCACAAGTCCGCTGCAGGCCGCGGAATCAGGGCTCGGCACGGACCTTGTGGGAGCTGGCGTTGCCAGCGATGAGGCCGGTACAGGCAACAACAATGAAAGGATCAATAAGCGGATTTCCGCCTATGGAATGCAGGAAGCAAGCGGAAATCCGCTCATGGCCTATCGAGAAAATCCTCCCGCACCAGCCCATGGCGCTGCATTTTCTCGTTCAGGGTCCGCCGCGGCAGTTGCAGCTCCTCCATCACGGCCTTGATTTCCCCTTTATGCCGGCGCAGCGAGGTACGCAGGCAGTTGGCCTCGAACGCCTCGCTCTGCGCAGCCAGCGAGGAGTCCGCCGCCACCTGCGGCGCCGAGGGATCGCTCAGGCCCATGGCATGGCGTTCCGCCGCATTGGCCAGCTCGCGCACGTTGCCTGGCCAGTCATGTCCGAGCAATTGCCCGAGCTGGGCGATGCTCAACGGCGGCGCGGTGCGGCCGATGCGCTCGGCGGCATGCCGGGCGAAATGTTCGAACAGCAGGGGAATGTCCTCGCGCCGTTCGCGCAGCGGCGCCAGGCGCAGCTCGGCAATGTTCAGCCGGTACACCAGGTCCTCGCGAAAGCGCCCGGCGCGGGCTTCTTCGAGCAGGTCCGGCTTGGTCGCGGCGACGATGCGCAGATCCACCTCGATGCTCTGGTTGGCCCCCAGACGTTCAAGCTTGTGCTCCTGGATCACCCGCAGCAGCTTGGCTTGCTGCGCCAGGGGCATGCTTTCGATCTCGTCGAGAAACACCGTGCCGCCGTTGGCATATTCCAGCTTGCCGATGCGTTTGCCCTGGGCGCCGGTAAAGGCCCCGCTCTCGTGGCCGAACAGCTCGGCCTCGAACAGGTGCTCGGGGATAGCCGCGCAGTTCAGGGCCACGAAGGGCTTGGCGGCCCGCGGCCCGAAATCATGCAGGCAACGGGCGACCTGCTCCTTGCCGCTGCCGGTTTCGCCGCGGATCAGCACGTTGACCGGCAACGCCGCCAGTTCCAGCACCTGGCGGCGCAACTGCTGCATGCCCTGGGTCATGCCGAGCAGGGTGGCTTCGAGGCGGGTCCTGAGATCGGCCTGTTCGTGCAGGCGGCGGTTCTCCAGGATCAGTCGGCGTTTCTCCAGCGCCCGTTGCAGGCTGCCCAGCAGGCTTTCCGGGCTGAAGGGTTTTTCCAGGAAGTCGTAGGCACCGTTGCGCATGGCCTCCACCGCCATCGGCACATCACCGTGGCCGGTGAGCAGGATCACCGGCAGGTCGGCATCACGCGCTTGCAGCGCTGCCAGCAGTTGCAGGCCATCCATGCCGGGCATGCGTACATCGCTGAGGATCACCCCGGGGAAATGCGCCGGCAGTTGCGCCAGGCACTCTTCGGCGCGGCTGAACGGCTGCACCTGGAAACCAGAGAGCCCCAGCCATTGCTGGACCGCCGTGCGGATGCTGGCTTCATCGTCGACGACAATCACCGAATTCAACATACGGGCTCCGGATCACGGGCAAGGGTAAAGCTGAAACGGGCGCCGCCCGGCTGGTTCTCGACCACCAGGCGGCTGCCGGCCTCGTGGATGATGCCATAGGAAATCGCCAGGCCCAGCCCCAGCCCCTCACCTACCGGCTTGGTGGTGAAGAACGGATCGAAGACATTGCCCAGGTGTTCCGGAGCGATGCCGCCGCCGCTGTCCAGCACGCTCAGGCGCCAGCCATCGGTCTCGGCCTCGATGCGGATTTCCAGGCGGCGAAAGCCCTTGTCGAGCATGGCGTCGAGGGCGTTGTGCAGCAGGTTGATCAGTACCTGTTCCAGGCGGATCGCATCGCCGCGCACCCAGGCCGGTCGCGCCAGGTACAGCGCGGTGCTGACGTTTTCCGCGCGGATGCGTGCATCCAGCAATTGCAGGGCGTGGTCCACCACCGTGGCCAGGTCCAGCCGTTCGCGCAGGCCGCTGGGGCTGTTGCGGGCGAAGGTCTTGAGGTGGCCGGTGAGCGAGGCCATGCGCGTGAGCATCTGTTCCAGCGGCACCAGGGCCTGGCGGGCGTCTTCCAGGCGATCGTGGTCCAGCAGCAGGCGCAGGGTCGCCAGTTGCATGCGCTGGGCCGTCAGTGGCTGGTTCAGTTCGTGGGCCAGGGCGGCGGACATCTGCCCCAGCGCCGCCAGCTTGGTCGATTGCACCAGGCCTTCCTGGGCAGTGCGCAGCTCGCGCGTGCGTTCTTCCACCAACCGCTTCAACTCCTCGCGGCTGCGCTGGCGCAGGCGGGCCAGGCGCAGGCGCTGGCTGACGAAGAGCACGGCGAAGACCAGGCTCAGCCATATCGCCGCCGCCGCCAGCGCGGCATTCCTGCCGTCGTTGCCGGTCTGTGGCTGGCGCAGCAGGTGCAAAGTCCAGCCTTCGCTTTCCAGCGGCAGGCTTTCCCACAGGTAATCGACCGATCCCTGTGGCCCCTGCACCCGCACCAGGTTGCTGGTGTCGTCGAAGCGTTCGAGCACCTGGCGCTGCAGCGGTACCAGCGCTTGCTTGTCGTATTGCCGGGTCTGTTCCAGCTCGTTGAAATCATGGGCCGACAGCGTATTCAGCTTGCGATAGCGCCAGCCATCCTGGTTGGCGATGAAGATGATCCCGCGCGAGTCGGTGACCAGCACCACGTCGTTGCCCTGGCGCCACTCCCGTTCAAGCTCGGGAAACTCCAGCTTGACCACCATGGCGCCGAGGAAGCCCTGCTGTTCGTCGGTCACCGCACTGGAGAGGAAATAGCCGGGAATCCCGCTGGTCACGCCGACCGCATAGAAGCGCCCGGTGCCCTGGCTGCGGGTCTGCTTGAAGTAAGGGCGGAACGCATAGTTATGACCCACGTAGGTGGTGGGCAGCCGCCAGTTGCTCGCAGCCACGGCCAGGCCGGTGCGGTCGAGCAGTTCCAGGGTCGAAGAGTTGGCCGCGCCGTTGATGCGCTCCAGCTTGTGGTTGAGATGGCCCTGGGTGGCTCCCTCGACCGGGCCGCGCAGGGCGCTGATCAGCTCGGGATCGAGGGCCAGCACCGCCGGCAGGGCGCGGTAGCGTTCGATCAGGGTATGCAGCGAGTTGGCGTACAACCCGAGCTGCTGGCTGGCGCGGGCGGCGTCCTCGAGCATTGCCTGCTGCTCGGCGTGCTGCCGCGCCCAGGTGGCGGCGATCAGGGTGCCGGCGGCGATCGCGAGGACGATCAGGCCCAGGCGCAAGGTGCGAAAGGAAAGCGACATGGCAGGCCATCCGGACGAGGGGGAAGGCCGGAGGGCGCTTCCCCTTGGGCGTGGCGACGCTTACAGCAGCTCGAAGCTCTGCTGCTGCACCGACTCGGAATCCAGGCCGACCTGTACGTTGAACTCGCCCGCTTCGGCGGCGTATTTCAACTGGCTGTTGTAGAACTTCAGGTCGTCCTCGCTGATGCGGAAGGTCACCGTACGTTCTTCGCCCGCCTTGAGCAGGATCTTCTGGAAGTTCTTCAGTTCCTTCACCGGCCGGCTCATCGACGCGGCGACGTCCTGCACGTACAGCTGGACCACGGTTTCGCCGTCGCGCTTGCCGGTGTTCTTCACCGTGACGCTGGCTTCCAGGCTGCCGCCTTTCTTCAGGGTCTTGCCCGACAGGGTCAGCGGCGACAGTGAGAACTCGGTATAGCTCAGGCCATAGCCGAACGGATACAGCGGGCCGTTCGGCTCCTCGAAGTACTGCGAGGTGTAGTTGCCTGGTTTGCCCGGGGTGAACGGCCGGCCGATGCGCATGTGGTTGTAGTACATCGGGATCTGCCCCACCGAGCGCGGGAAGGTGATCGGCAGCTTGCCCGACGGGTTGTAGTCGCCGAACAGCACGTCGGCGATGGCGTTGCCGCCCTCGGTGCCGGAGAACCAGGTTTCGAGGATGGCGTCGGCCTGCTCGCGCTCCCAGGCGATCGACAGCGGACGGCCGTTCATCAGTACCAGCACCAGCGGCTTGCCGGTGGCCTTCAGGGCCTTGATCAGGTCGCGCTGCACCGCCGGGATTTCCAGGGTGGTACGGCTGGAGGATTCGTGGGACATGCCACGGGATTCTCCGACCACGGCCACCACCACGTCGGCGCCGCGGGCGGCCTTGACCGCTTCGTCGATCAGCACCTGGGCCGGACGCGGGTCGTTGACGATTTCCGGGGCGTCGAAGTTGAGGAAGTTCAGGTAATCGAACATCGCCTTGTCGCCGGTGATGTTCGAGCCCTTGGCATAGACCAGCTTCGCCTTGTCGCCGATGGCGCGGCGCAGGCCTTCGCGGACGGTCACCGAATGCACCGGCTTACCGTCGGCGGCCCAGCTGCCCATCATGTCGATCGGTGCATCGGCCAGCGGGCCGACCAGGGCGATGGTGCCGCTCTTCTTCAGCGGCAGGGTCTGCGCGCGGTTTTCCAGCAGCACCAGGCCGCGGCGCGCCACGTCGCGGGCGGCCTCGCGGTGCAGGCGGGCGTCGGCGTAGTAGTCCGGCACATCGTTCTCGGCCTTGCCGATACGCACGTAAGGGTCCTTGAACAGGCCCATGTCGTACTTGGCACCCAGCACTTCGCGTACCGCCTGGTCGAGCTCGCCCTGGCTGACTTCACCGGACTTGAGCAGGCCCGGCAGTTCCTCGCCGTACAGGGTGTCGTTCATGCTCATGTCGATGCCGGCCTTGATCGCCAGCTTCGCCGCTTCGCGGCCGTCGCGGGCCACGCCATGGCGGATCAGTTCCTGGATGGCGCCGTGGTCGCTGATGGTCACCCCATCGAAGCCCCATTCCTTGCGCAGCAGGTCGTTCATCAACCAGGTGTTGGAGGTGGCCGGAACGCCGTTGATCGAGTTCAGCGCCACCATCACCCCGCCGGCACCGGCGTCGATGGCCGCACGGTAGGGAGGCAAATAGTCGTTGTACATCTTCGGCAGGCTCATATCGACCGTGTTGTAGTCGCGTCCGCCTTCCACCGCGCCGTACAGGGCGAAGTGCTTGACGATGGCCATGATGCTGTCCGGCTCGGCCGGGCTCTTGCCCTGGAACGACTCGACCATCACCTTGCCGATCTTCGAGGTCAGGTAGGTGTCTTCGCCGAAGCCTTCGCTGGTGCGGCCCCAGCGCGGGTCACGGGCGATATCGACCATGGGTGCAAAGGTCATGTCGAGGGAGTCGGCGGCGGCTTCGACGGCCGAGGTGCGGCCGACGGTGGCGATCGCCTGCATGTCCCAGGACGAGGCCATGCCCAGGCCGATCGGGAAGATGGTGCGGTTACCGTGGATGGTGTCGTAGGCGAAGAACATCGGGATCTTCAGGCGGCTGCGCATGGCGGCGTCCTGCATCGGCCGGTTCTCCGGGGCGGTGCGCGAGTTGAAGGTACCGCCGATGCGGCCGGCGGCGATCTCCTCGCGGATCTTCTCCCGGGGCATTTCCGGGCCGATGGAGATCAGGCGCAACTGGCCGATCTTCTCGTCCTGGGTCATCTGGCCCAGCAATTTGTCGATGAAAGCCTTCTTTTCCTGCAACTGCGCGGCGGCGGCGGAGGTATCGGCCAGGGCGACCTGACTGGCCAGGCTGACGAGCAGACCCAGCAAACACAGTTTCTTCATGAATTCTGTTCTCGTGGCTCACACCGGTATTCACGGGCGATACCGGCCAGCCGAAATTGGGGGAGCGGCTATTGTTGTAGTTTGCTGGGGCACGTTTTTAGCCGATGGAACCCGTACTCGCCAGCAGCGGTCACGGATTATGCCTCAAGTGCGGCGGCAAACGGACAAACAAGGAGCTTCACACGATGGTTGCAATCACCCGTGGCAAAACCTGGGTGCTGATCCTGCTCGCCAGCCTGCTGGCTGGCTGCGGCATCAACAACATTCCCAGCTACGACGAACAGGTCAAGGCGGCCTGGGGCCAGGTGCAGAACCAGTACCAGCGCCGCGCCGACCTGATTCCCAACCTGGTGGAAACCGTGAAGGGCTACGCCAGGCATGAACAGGACACCCTCACCGCGGTGATCGAAGCCCGGGCCCGGGCCACCTCGATCCAGGTGGATGCGAAAACCCTCGACGATCCGGAAAAGCTCAAGCAGTTCCAGGCCGCCCAGGCCCAGTTGACCGGTGCGCTGAGCCGCTTGATGGTGGTGGCCGAGCAATACCCCAACCTCAAGGCCGACCAGAATTTCCTCGCCTTGCAGTCCCAGCTCGAAGGCACGGAAAACCGCATCGCCGTGGCGCGCAAGGACTTCATTGCGGCGGTGCAGAAGTACAACACCGAGATCCGCACCTTCCCCGGGCGCATCTGGCACAGCCTGATGTACAGCGACCTGCCGCTGCGCGAGAGCTTCGAGGCCACCAGCGCCAATGCCGACAAAGCGCCTGAAGTGAAGTTCTGATGCGCGCGTTCAAGGCCTTTGCCTTGCTGGCGCTGCTGCTGGCAGCGCTGGTGGTGCGTGCCGACGTGGTGTTTCCCGCGTTGAGCGGGCGGGTGGTGGACGATGCCAACCTGCTTGACGCCCACACCCGCGTCCAGTTGAGCCAGATGCTCGAAGCCCATGAACAGGCCACCGGCGAGCAGGTGGTGGTGGCCACGGTGCCTGACCTGCAGGGTTTGCCCATCGAGGAGTACGGTTATCAACTCGGCCGGTACTGGGGCATCGGCCAGAAGGGCAAGGACAACGGTGCCCTGCTGATCGTCGCACCGCAGCAGCGCAAGGTGCGGATCGAGGTGGGTTACGGTCTGGAAGGGCTGCTCACCGATGCGCAGAGCTCGGTGATCATCAACCGCATCATTCTCCCGGCTTTCAAGCGTGGGGAGATGAGCCAGGGCATCGTCCAGGGCAGTGCGGCGATCCTCCAGGTGCTCGGCGGCAACCCGCTGGCGCAGCCGTCCCGGGCCAGTGCCGCGGACGGCGAGGGCGAGCCGCCGTCGTTGTGGGCGATTGGCTTGTTCATCGTACTGGTGGTGGTTGTGCTTTACCTCCAGGGCCTGGGTGGCGGAGGCCGGCGCGGTGGGCCGGGCGGCGGATTCGGTGGCGGGTTTGGCGGACTGGGCGGTGGTCGCGGAGGTGGCGGCGGCTTTGGTGGAGGAGGCGGCAGCTTCGGCGGTGGCGGCTCCTCCGGTAGTTGGTAAGTCGATCGCGGACCTTGTGGGAGCGGGTTCACCCGCGATTGCAATAGTGAGCCCACCACCGCAATCGCGGGTGAACCCGCTCCCACAGGAGGCGTGTTGTTCTTTAGATTTTTGTTAAGGAAGCTCCATGGCACTACTCAACGAATTCCAGCAACGCCAGGTCGCCGAGGCCATCGCCGCCGCCGAGCGCGAAACCGATGCCGAACTGGTCACCGTCCTGGCCCGCAGCGCTGACGACTACGCCTATGTCCCGCTGGTCTGGGCCAGCCTGCTGGCGCTGCTGGTGCCGGGACTGCTCTTCTACCTCACCGGCTGGTTCAGCGCCCACGGCCTGCTGCTGACCCAATGGCTGACCTTCATCGTGCTGGTCCTGATCCTGCGGTTACCCGTCTTCACCAGCCGCCTGGTGCCGCGCCGGGTTCGCCAGTGGCGCGCGTCGAACCTGGCCCGCCGTCAGTTCCTCGAACAGAACCTGCACCACACCGCCGGCCGCACCGGGGTGCTGATCTTTGTCTGCGAGGCGGAGCGCTACGTGGAGATACTGGTGGACGACGGCATCGCTGCGCGCCTTGAAGACCAGGTCTGGGAGGCACTCGTCGCCACGTTCACCGCCCAGGTCCGCGCCGGCCAGGTGCTTGAAGGCTTCCTCACCTGCATCGCTGCCTGCGGTGATCTGCTCAAGGCCCATGTTCCGGCCACCAGCCAGCGCAACGAACTGCCCAATCGCCTGGTCCTGCTGGAGTGACGCGCTGATCGAAAACCTGTGCGCTGGCCGGGCATCCACGTAAAATGCCCGGCATTGAACCCGAGGCACCCCTTTCCCATGTCTGCTATTCCCTCCACCCAGGCCGCGCCGGATGCCCGTGCGCAGTTTCTCGCCCTGCTCGCCGACGCCCTGCACCAGCAGTCCCTGGTCAAGCTGGTACTGGCCCGGCATGTCGGCGACGAAGCCGACCTGCAGCGCATCACTGCCAAGCCGCTGACCGTCAAGGGCACGCCCAGCCTGCAATTCGTCTATCGCTACAAGACCCGCGACATCACCCGCAACCTGGCCCTGGACGAGGCCCTGGCGCAGATCGGCGAATGGCTGCCGGGCTCGTTCCGCAATGCCCACCTGCTCAGCCTGGCGGATGAAGCGCAACTGGAATTCAGCAAGAAGGGCAAGCCCATGCTCCACCGCAACGCCGCGCAACAGGTGCGCCAGGTTGCGGCAGGCGAGCATGACCGCGAGAAGAAGCGCTACCTGGAACTGAGCCGGCCCTTCCTTCACGACCTGGGCGTGACCGACAAGCAGCAGGCGCTGATTCCGGCGATGTCGCGCAAGTGGAAGCAGATCAACAAGTTCATCGAAGTGTTCTCCCACGCCTTCGGCAGCGTGGCGTTGCCGGCCGAACAGCCGGTGCGGGTGGCGGATTTCGGCTCGGGCAAGGGTTACCTGACCTTCGCCATCCACGATTACCTGAGCAATACGTTGCAGCGCCCGGCGCAGGTCACTGGCGTGGAACTGCGCGCGGACATGGTCGAGCTATGCAACAAGGCCGCCAGCCACCTGGAGCACCCGGGGCTGGTGTTCGAACAGGGTGATGTGCGCAGCGTGGTGCCGGCCAGCATCGACGTGATGATCGCCCTGCATGCCTGCGATATCGCCACCGACTACGCGATCCATACCGGCATCCGTTGTGGTGCCGCGATCATCATGTGCTCGCCGTGCTGCCACAAGCAGATCCGCCCGCAACTGAGCAGCCCGGGGCTGCTCAAGCCGATGCTGCAATACGGCCTGCACCTGGGCCAGCAGGCCGAGATGCTCACCGACAGCCTGCGGGCCCTGTATCTGGAAGCGTGCGGGTACGAAACCAAGGTGTTCGAGTTCATTTCGTTGGAGCACACCAACAAGAACAAGATGATCCTGGCGACCAAGCGCAAGGAGGCGGGGGATCCTGCTGTGTTGCTCGGAAAGATTGCCGAGTTGAAGGCGTTCTATGGGGTTTCGGAGCACTGCCTTGAAACGCTGCTGCGGGCTGATGGGTTGATTTGAGGGGGTGGCTGATGGCCTCATCGCTGGCTTGCCAGCGATGAGGCCGGGATGGGCAACCATCCATAAACTGTTGCATATCAGTCGTGAACTTCACCGATTTCCGACTTTCTTGTAGGCAATTTCCCAAGCATACTCCCCGACCCCGCCTGGTGGTTGCGTCATGTGGAAACGCTGCCTAGTCTGCGTCGGTCGTCGCGATATTGACGATGCCGGATTAGCAGTTCGGCTATGAGCAAACCATCAGCCAGCGCTTTATGGCGGCTGTACGTGTGGGCGCCTTTGGGCGCGCCGGGTTTGCTCATTGACCGGTCTGCTAACCCACGTACAGTCGCCACCCTTCGTTTAGCAGCGGATGTGACCCACTCGAACTTCAGTGAGCACCACATCATGAAAAAGCTTGTCCCCGATCCACCTCCCGCCCTCTGCGTCGGCCCCGGCCTCTCCCATGAAGAAGCCATCACCCGCGCGGTGGAACACCTCACCAGAGCCATCCTCAAGACCTCGTACCTTCCCGACCCGCCCGATGCACGGCACCGGGAAATGCTCAGTGACGCCGTGCTGAACATGCGGATCTCCAAGGCCTTGCTGGCGATTGCCCAATCGCCGTCGCCGGTGACCATACCGGTATGAAAAAAGCCGCGGGGCCTGGCTCCGCGGCTTTGTCGTTTATGGCTGCTGTACGCGAGGGCACCTCAGGGTGCGCCGGGTTTGCTCGTTGACCGGTCTGCTAACTCTCGTACAGCCGCCTCCACCCCCCTCAGAAGAACCGCGTCACATTCACCCTGGCATTGCGCCCGGTGCTGTAGACGTTGTTGTCACTCAGCATCGGCGCGTAATCCCGGTTGAACATGTTGTCGAGGACAAAGTTGACCTCGGTGCCCTTGAGGTAGGGCTGGCGCGGCTTCCAGCTGGCGAACAGGCCCTGGACGTTGTAGGCGTCGTTGGCGCGATGGTCCCAAGCGCTGTCGCCGAGGGCGCTGCCCAGGTCGCCCGGGCCGTACTTGTCGCTGGGCAGGCGGTCGGTCTGGCGCACCCATAGGCCTTTCCAGCCCACCACCGCGTCCCATTCGGGAATCTTCACGCCCAGGCGCGCCACCCATTTCGGTGCCTGCACATCCCGCGCCCAGACATCCTCTGCCCAGGGGTTGGTGTAGGCACCTTCATGCTTGCCGGTCATCCAGGTGTAGGACAGGGTGCCGAACAGCCTGCTGGAGTCGTAGAAGCTTTCCACCTCGAAGCCCTTGTAGGTCACGCCGTCGAGGTTGCGGTAGTTGCCGATCAGGTAGTTGCCGCAGGCCCTGCTGATACTGGCGCCGGTCGGGTTCTGCGCCTGGCACTCGACGCCGAGGTTCTTGAAGATCTCGTCCTTGACCTTGTTGTGGAACAGCGTGGTGCGCACCTGCAGGTTGTCGTCGTTGAACAGCAACCCGGAGAAGTCGGTGACATTACCGGCGCGCAAGGCGGTGATGCGTTCCGGGTCGAGGTCGCGGCTGGTGGCGCTGCGGGTGCTCGCGGCGCTCTGCACTTCGTACTGCTCGTCGATCACCGGGGCCCGCCAGGTTTTCGAGTAGTCGGCGAAGAAGGCGGTGTTATCGGTGGCACGCCAGAACAGCGCCAGGCGCGGCGACCAGCCGGTGTAGGTCTTGTCACCGTAGTCATGGCCGGCGGAGGCGACGTTGTAGAACGGTGCGTCGTTCTGCTCGCCACGGTTGCGCACGTGGTCGTAGCGCAGCGACGGGGTGAGGGTCACCTGGCCCAGGGTGATGGCGTCCTGCACGTAGGCGCTGTTGGTGTCCACCTTGCCGTGTGGCATGAAGGCCGGTTGGAAATGGCCGTAGTTGTAGTTCCGGGTGTTGTACGTGGCACCGGGCATCCACATGTCGACGTCCCGGGCATGCCGGTGCAGTTCGACGCCGGTGGTCAGCGAGTGCTCCAGCACGCCGGTGTCGAACTGCGAGGTGTTGCGCACTTCGACGTTGCGGTCCTTGTACTCGGTATCCATCCTGCGCCCGCCGGTGGCGAGCTGGAAGAAGGCGTTGGGCCCGCGCTCGTCAGTCTGGTCGACGTCGGATTCCGAGTATTTCACCTCGAGGTTGAGCCACGGGTTGTCCACCGGCTGGTAGCGGTATTTCACCGACCAGGTGGTGTCGATGGTTTCGCGGTCGGCCAGGAAGCGGCGAATGGCCTGGTCGTAGCCGTAGCGGTCGATGTTGGCCTGGGTGGGTGGCGTCGAATAGTTGGTCGACGAATAGCGGGTCATGCGCTCGTTCTTCGAGCGCGAGTAGGAGAGGCCGAGGGACTGCTCGTCGGTGAGCTGGACATTCAGCTTGAACAGCCCGCCTTCCAGGTCCTGGGCGCTGTCGGGCAGGCGCTTGGGGTTGATCGGGTACTGGTTGCGCGGGTCGGGCAGCGACGAGGCCAGCTTGAAGTCGTCGCCATCGCGCTTGGTCAGGTACACCAGGGCGTCGATGCGGCGGTCCTCGGTGCGGCCGAACAGTGCCGAGCTGTACACCTGCTGATGATCGTTGCTGGAGTAGCCGTACTTGACCATCGCGCCGCTATCGCGACCTTCTTCGAGCAGGTCCGGGGCGTCCTTGGTGGTCATGTTGACACTCCCGCCGAGGCCGCCGTTGCCGACGAAGGGCGAGTGCGGGCCTTTCTCCACTTCGATGTGCTTGATCAGTTCCGGCTCGATGAACATGGTGCCTTGCTGGTAGCGCTCGAAGCCGGTCTTGGTCGCGCCATCGACGGTCAGCTGGATGTCCTCGGCGTCGCCCATGCCCCAGATATTGATCTTCTGTCCGCCGGGCAGCATCGAGCCGGCCATCTCCACACCGGGCAGGGTGCTCAGCAGGGTGGGCACGTTGTTCGCCTGTTCGCGATCGATATCGCGCTGGGTCAGGGTCGAGCGGCCGACGGTGGCGGGGGTGACCTGCTGGCCGTCGCCGACAATGCTCAGGGCGCCAAGCTGGAGGCTGGTGTTGTCGTTGCCGGGAGGCGTGGTCTCGCTCTCCCGGGCCCGGACCACGAAGGTGTTGCCGACCTTGACCAGGGCGAAGCGGCTGCGGGCGAGCAGGCGGGTGATGGCTTCCTCGGCGCTGAACTCGCCGTTGATGGCCGGCGCGGACACATTGCGCAGCAGGTTTTCGTCGAACAGCAATGGCACCTTGGCCTGCTGCGCCACCTGGCTCAGCGACGTGGCCAGCGACTGCGCCGGCAATTGCAACTGCACCGGCGCGGCCTGGGCCTGCAGGCTCAGGGCCAGGCACACGGCAAGCAGCGATGGGCGGGCTGACAACGGCTTGAAAGCTCGAAACATGAATTCCCCCGGAACGGCCAAAGGCCAAAAAAAGACGGTGTTGACGGCGCAGTCGGGGAGGAAGACGCGGGGCGGGGGAAAACCCTCACCTGCGAATGAAAATATTTCTTACCAAGCTCTTCTGAGACAGAACACGGACCCTGTGGGAGCGGGTTCACCCGCGATTGCGTCGGTGAATTCACTACCGTAATCGCGGGTAAACCCGCTCCCACAGGGTTTTGCGGTGTTGCGCGAATCTCACTTGCGCTCGATACGCATCCGCCCGTCCGCCAGCGCCACGGTCTTCACCGGCAGCAACACCGGCAGGGCATTCAGCAGTGCATCCGGATCATGTACATCGAGGTTGCCGGAAACCTTGTATCCGGCCAGCCCCGGATCGGCCAGCAGCACCGCCGCCGGCCGGTACAGCGACAGCTCGTCCACCAGGCTCGCCAGCTCGCGATTGCGGAACGCCACGTGCCCGCCGCGCCAGTCAGCCACTTCGCCGTCGCTCAGGGTCTGCCGGCTCAGGTCGCCACGGGCCAGGTTGTACACCGCGCGCTGGCGTTCGCCCACCAGCAAGGGCTGGCGACGTTCCCCCGGGGTTTCGAAGGCGACCAGGCCATGGGACACGCTGAGCACCAGCTCGCGCTCGCCGCGGCGCAGATCGAAGGCCGTGCCCACCACCCGCAAGCGCGCAGTGCCAGCATCGACGAAGAGCGGCCGTTCCTTGTCCGGGGCGACATCCAGATAGACCTGGCCCTGCTCCAGATGCACCAGGCGCCGCTCGGCATCGAAGTCGATGCTCAGCCGCGTGTTGGCATTGAGTTGCAGGCGTGTGCCATCGGGCAGGGTGACGTTGGCGGGCTGTCCGTCCTGGCTGGACAGCTGGCGCTGGACCGAGGTGGCAGGCACGCCGATAGTGCCGGCGAGCAGGGCGCAGACCAGCGCCGCCGCCGTTGCCAGCGCGGGGCGCCAGGACGCGGTCCTGCGTGGCCGCAACTGGACCGGTTTGTCCAGGGCCTTCAGCGCGGCGAGATCGTCCCACAGCTCTTCGAACTGCTGGTAGGCGCGGGCGTGGCCGGGCTGTTCCAGCCACTGCGCGAACGCCTTGCGCGAGGCCCGCGTGTGGTCGTTGCGGTTGCGCGTGAACCAGCTCGCCGCCTGGGCGTCGAGCGAACGGATGTCCGTTTCAGGTAGGGTCATTCCGGTTGCTCCGCAACGTTGTCACTGTCCAGGCGCTGTTTGCAGTAGAGCAATCCAGCGGCGATGTGCTTTTCCACCATGCTGACGGAAATCCCCATGCGTGCGCTGATCTGTGCCTGACTCAAACCTTCGAAGCGGTGCAGCATAAGGGCTTCGCGGCGGCGCGGCGAGAGTTCGGCCAGGACTATTTTCAAGCGTTCCAGGCGTTGCATGCGCTGCGCTGCAGCCAGGGGATCGGCCGAGCAAGCTTCGCTGGTGCCTGCTTCTCCACTGTCGGCCTGGTCGTCGATCACCCCATGGCGGACTTTCTGTCGGCGCCAATGATCGCGCAGCAGGTTGCGTGCCATCTGGAACAGGTACGCGCGCGGCTGCTCGACCCGGGCCCGGTCGCGGTAGCCCAGCCATTGGGTGAAGACGTCCTGGGTCATGTCCGCGGCATCGCTGGCGTTGTCCATGCGCTTGCGCAGGAAATGCAGGATATCGGCGTAGAAGCCATGGCAGGCGTCCTGTGCGAAGCGATCGGGTTTGGTGCGCTGCATGCGAACTTTCCAGGAAATGCCGGAAGGGAAAGGTC
The DNA here is from genome assembly GCF_048586865.1 of Pseudomonas bharatica. Taxonomy (NCBI): domain Bacteria; kingdom Pseudomonadati; phylum Pseudomonadota; class Gammaproteobacteria; order Pseudomonadales; family Pseudomonadaceae; genus Pseudomonas; species Pseudomonas bharatica. The sequence goes on from NZ_JBMAWR010000025.1 coordinate 43,154, forward strand.
GCAAATGTTATCGAGAATTATTGCTATTTGCTACTCGATATCAGTGGCGTCGCCGAGTGATCGCCGTCGGTGCTGGAACATTAAGGTCGGCACTGCCCAGCGGGTGGCTGGTGGCGTCGAAGAAATACAGGGCGATATCCGGCGTTTCCCCGAAGATGCGCATGAAATGCTGCTTCTGGCTGATGATGGCGGCCTCGCTCAACGGCAGGATCGCGATGGCCAGATGAGGCGGCCGGGCCTGCTGGATCGCGTGCAGCAGATGGCGGTCGGCGCGGTCCAGGTGATGGCCGAACAGGCACAGGCCTTCAGCATGGTTGGACAGGGCCGCGTAGCTCCAGGTCAGGTAGTCGGAGCTGCGGATCGCCCTGAGCTTGTGCTCGCTGGTGCATTCGTTGACGAACAGGGGCACGTCCCCCGGCGTGTTGATGGCAAAACCGTCGAGCAACTGGCTGCCAGTGGCGGCGCGCAGGCGTGTACCGCCGTTTTCGGTGCGCAGCAGGTGCAGGCCGCCATGCAGGTAGTGCAGGCGGGTGCCTTGGCCGTGGGTGCGGCTGACATCGAAGTGACCATCCTCGTCGAACAGCGACTGGAAGCCTTGCGGGTCATGGCTCATCGCCCAATGGCAGAGCAGGTCGTAGTTGCCGCTGAACACGCTGCGGTAGTTGCGCAGTTCGCTGTTGATCGTGGCGAGTGTGGCCTCGGGCAGCAGCTTCCAGGGGATGTGCACGCTGCGTACGGCATGGATCAGCGCTTCCTTGATCGCGTAATAGCGGTTCAGCGGCGCCGACGAGCCGATCGCCAGCGCGGCGTTGACCCGCACCGTGGTGTTGAGGGCGCTGAGCACGGGCTCGAACAGCTCGCTGCCCAAGGACTTGAACAGCGCCTGGTCGCTGACCCCGAGCGGCTTGTTGCGCACCCGCTGGGCGATTTCGAACAACGAGAAGTAGCTGAACGGCCGCCAGACCGCCCGGCTGGCACCATTGCCCAGCAGCAGGCCAGTGCAGGGATGGCGGGCGGCAAGGTCTGGCCAGGAGGCGAGGGAGGCGTCTAGGTCGGCGGTCATGGCGTATCTCGTAGGAATCTGTTGCAAATCGGCAGGGCGGGACTTTAGCACGCTACGGGTTGTCATCCGGGACGGCGACTATGCTTCGGGCCGGTTTTTACAAGGAGACAGCCAATGCGATTGAAGGACATCTGCCTGGGCCTGGCCCTGTTCGGCCTCACTTTCCAGATCCAGGCCAGCGACACTGCGGCGCTGGCGAAAGCCCAAGGCATACCGTATCCCGCCGTTATCGCCCACCGTGGTGCTTCCCATGACGCCCCGGAATCCACCGCCCCGGCCTACCAGCTTGCCCGGGACCTTGGTGCCGACTACCTGGAGCTGGATCTGCAACGCAGCCGTGATGGCGTGCTGGTGGTGGTGCATGATGACGACCTGGGTCGCACCAGCGACGTGGCCGAGCGTTTTCCCGAGCGCAAGGCCAGTCCGGTCAGTGCCTTCACCCTGGCCGAATTGAAGACGCTGGATGCCGGCAGCTGGTTCAACCGTGCTTACCCGGACCGCGCGCGACCCGCCTTCGCTGGCTTGAAGATCCTCACCCTGGACGAGGTGATGGATATCGCCGAAGCCAATCCGGCGCGCACGCCGGGGCTGTATATCGAGACCAAGGTGCCGAACCAGTTTCCCGGGATCGAACAGGAGCTGCAAAAGGCCCTGGAAAAGCGCGGCTGGCTCGATCAGCCCGGGCGGGTAGTGTTGCAGACCTTCGACCGCAACAGTCTGGCCCTGCTGCACAAGGCCATGCCGCAAACGCCGAAGGTCTTGCTGTTGTGGCTGGGCAAGGACCATGTCGAGGCAGCGCCGGGCCAGGCCTTCGCCGAATCCGGCCTGCCCGACAAGGCTGCCTGGTATGCCCGCCAGCAGCCGAAGGACCGTGGCGAATTCGAGCGCTGGCTGGACATCGCCAAACACACGGGCGCCGTCGGCATCGGGCCGTCCACCGCACTCGCCGCCGGCGGCGAGCAGAGCTATGCCGACCTGGCCCAGCCGTGGATGAATCGCATGGCGCATGAAAAGGGCCTGCTGGTGCATGTCTACACCGTCGATGAGCCGGTGGATTTCAAGCGGGTCAGCGAGGCGGGCGTGGATGGCATCTTTACCAACAGGCCGGGTGCGCTGCTGAAATACCATGGCCGACCGGTCGCGCAGGATGAAGCGCTGCTGCTCGGGGCCGGCGGCTGGTAAGCCTCCCTGGAGGCGGCGTAGACTGCGGCCTCCACCTTTTGGGACCCCAGCGTCATGACCTTCTCGCTGCTGCTCGCTGTGCTTGCTTCCGGCTTCATCTACGGCATCACTCCGGGGCCCGGAGTGCTGGCCGTGCTCGGTATCGGCGCCACCCGCGGCCGGCGTGCCGGCGCCGGGTTTCTCTGCGGTCATCTGCTGGGAGATGTGCTCTGGTGCAGCACTGCATTGGTGGCGATCGTCGGGGCGCGGCAGATCGGCAGCTCGGTGTTCGACATCCTTGGCGTAATCAGCGGCCTGTACCTAGGCTGGCTGGGCTGGCGGGCGTTGCGCAGCCAGCCGGGCAATGGCGCCGAGCAGAGCGCGGTGCGGCGGCCGTTCTGGCATGGCGTGGTGTTCGGGCTGACCAATCCCAAGGCTTATCCGGTGGCGGTAGCGACCTTCACCGCGCTGTTGTCGAGCCGGGCCGAAGCGCTGGACTGGTCGATGCTGCCGGCGTTGATTGCCCTGAGTTTCCTCGGCGGGCTGCTGGCGTACCTGATTCTGATCGTGCTGGTCGGGGCGCAGCAGGTGCGTACCTTGTATATGCGCTATGAGCTGTGGATTACCCGGGCTTGCGGGGTGATGTTCATCGGGTTTGCGCTGAATGCGCTGATGCATGCCGTACCGGGGCTGATACCTCGGAAAGGCTGATGGCCTCATCGCTGGCAAGCCAGCTCCCACAGGTGCGGTGCATGCAATCCCTGTGGGAGCTGGCTTGCCAGCGATAGGGGCCCTCAAGAACTAAGGAAGATTCGGAACGGGCGCGGCTTTCCCGGCATCCGTCTCCTCCCTCCTGACCCGGTTACGCCACAACCGATAAGCCCGGATTCCCGCCCTGACCGACCCATACAGCAGGTGGTTCTCCATCTCCCGCGCCAGCCCCGAGCGCACCAGCATCCGCAGGAAGGTCCCGCGTGCCCGGGCGATCCCCAGCTCGATGCCACGGGCCTTGAGGGTATCGCGCACTTCCCGCAACGCCGCGATGCCGCTGACATCGATGCTGCTCACCGCCTCGGCATCGAATAGCACCGCCTTGGCATCGCCCTCGCGCTGTACCGCTTCGAGCAGGCGCATCTTGAAGTAGTCGGCATTGAAGAACAGGATCGCGTCGTCGAAGCGGTACACCACCAGCCCCGGCACGGTGCGCGCGTCCTTGTGCCGGCTGATGTCCACCTGGCCCTCGACCCCCGGCGCCCAGCCCAGCACCGCATCGGTGGGCTGGTAGATGCTGTAGAGCAAGCGCAGGATCGCCAGGGTCACGGCGATGATGATGCCCGGCAGCACGCCGACGCCGAGCACGCCGATGGTGGTGAGCACGCAGAGGCACAGTTCGAAACGGCTCAATGCCCAGATCTTGCGCAGCGACTGGATATCGATCAGGCCCCAGCCGGCCATCAGCAGCACGGCGCCCAGCGCCGCCTGGGGAATCCAGGCCATTGGTGCGGTGAAGAACATCAGGATCAGCGCAATCACCAGCGCGGCGACGATGCCCACCAGTTGGCTCTTGCCGCCGACCATGTCGTTCACTGCGGTGCGCGAGTCGGCGCCGCTGATGGCGAAGCCCTGGGACACCCCGGCGGCCAGGTTGGACACGCCGAGGGCGACGAATTCATGGTTGGCGTTGATCGCATAGCCATGCCGCGCGGCGAAGCTGCGGGCGGTGAGCATGGCGCTGCAGAAGCTCACCGTGGCGATACCCAGGGCATCGCGCAGCAGGCTTTTCATTTCTTCCAGGGAGGTCTGCGGCCAGGCCAGCTCAGGCATGCCGCCGGGCACATGGCCGAGTACCGCGACACCATGGTTGTCGAGGCCGAAGACGCCGGCGATCAGGGTGAACACCGCCACCGTCACCAGCGCCGCCGGCAGTTTCGGGTAGCGGCGCGGCAGCCAGATCAGCAAGGCCAGGGCCGCCAGGCCGATGCTCAGGGTCAGCCAGCGGATCTCGTCGAGGCGCTGGAAGAAATTGATCATGGCGAGGATGAAACCGCTGCCTTCGATCTTGAACCCGACCACCTTGCCCAGTTGTCCGGCCAGCAGGCTCAGGCCGATACCGTTGAGGTAGCCGATCAGGATCGGTCGCGAGAAAAAGCTGGCGATGAAGCCGGCCCGGGCCACCCCGGCGGCGATCAGCATCAGGCCGACCAGCACCGTGACCACCACCGACAATTGCAGCAGGCGATCAGGGTCGCCCATGGCCAGCGGCGCGATGGCCCCGGCGACCATGGCGCAGGTGGCGGCGTCGGGCCCGACCATCAGTTGCCGGGAACTGCCCACCAGGGCGTATACGATCATCGGCAGGATGCACGCATACAGGCCAACCTGCGGCGGCAGGCCGGCGATCTGCGCGTAGGCGATGGCGATGGGGATCTGGATGGCGGCCACCGACAGGCCGGCCTGCACGTCCGCGCGCAACCACTCGCGCCGGTAATGCAGCAGGTTGGCCAGGCCCGGAAGCCAGCGGGAAAGAAACATGTTCAGGTCCTTTTGATGTATCTGACAGACGCTAGCGCAAAAGCCCGGCACCCGGCGCTTCGGGGAGAAGGTCGGGAGGGATTGGGCATTTGGCCAGCATCGTAACCGCTGGAGAAGGAGGAGGCCAATCGGGGGAGGTTGAAATACAGAGCGTTGGTTCATACCGAACCCTGTGGGAGCGGGTTCACCCGCGATAGCGGTAGTGGATTCACCATCGTAATCGCGGGTGAACCCGCTCCCACAGGGGCTGTGTTGGTCTTTCGATTATTCAGCCCACTCGGGATCCCCGGTAAACACCACGGTCAACCAGCGATCCGGCCCTTCGCCGCCAATGGCCTCGCCGATCTCGTCGCGCCAGGCGTCCCATTCGGCGATATTCCGCGCCGGCATGGTCCTGGGCACGATGAAGTACAGCTCGATCTCCCGCGAGCGCCCGACCTTCGCAACGTAGGCCCGATACGACAACATGGCGTGCCGCTCGACGAACGCCTGCGCCACGTCGTCCACATGCTGCTTGAGGTCACCTGGGGTGACCAGGAACATATCCGCCAGGGCCTGGCGAATCACCGACAGCGGCAGCGGAATGATCACCAGGCACACCAGCCCCAGCACCGCCGGGTCGATATAGGGCGAGATCCACTCCCACTGCGTGCCCTGCACCGCAATACCCACGCAGAACGCGATCAACAACGCTGCGGTGATACTGGCTGACATCACCCAGCCTTTCACATCCATGCGCACGAAGTCCGAGCCGATCCGTCGGTTGGCCCGGGCCTCCAGCACGGCGATGGTCAGGCAGGCGATCACCGTCAATACGGCATAGATCAGCGCCAGGCCGAACTCCAGGTCGCGCCCGCCTTCGAGCAGGCTGAGCACGGCGTTGATCAGCGCATAGACCGCCACCCCGGTAAGCAGGATGCCGTTGAGCGCCAGGACCATCGGCTCCAGGTGCCAGAAGCCCATGGTGAAGCGCTCGCGCAGCTTGCGCGACAGGTGTGCACTGCGGGTGTGGGCGGTGATCAGCCGCACCACCACCAGCGACAGCCCGCTCATGCTCGCGTCCACCATCGAGTAGACGCCGTCGAAGACGATCGAGAACGAGCCCGAAGCGAGGCCGAAGCCGATGCCGATCGCGGCGATGAACAGGGTGACGGCAATGGACGTACGCAATACGCCCTGCTCGTCGTTCAAATCGAAAAACCTGGTTGCCACCACGGGCCTCCTCAATAAGACGCCGGGCCGTCAGACCCGGAATTGCTCCATCAGCGCCTGCTGCTGGTTGGCCAGGCGATTCAGCGCCTGGCTGATACGTGCGGACTCGTCGGCCTGCCCGGACAACGACTCGGTGACATCGCGGATCCCGGCGACATTGCGATTGACCTCCTCGGCCACAGCGCTCTGCTCTTCGGCGGCGGAAGCAATCTGCAGGTTCATGTCGCTGATCACCGTGACCGCCTCGCCGACCCGTTGCAGCGCCGGTACCGCCTGCTCCATGCGGGTCACGCTGTCCCGCGCCTGGCGCTGGCCGTCGTGCATGGCCTCGACCACGCCCCGGGTGCCGCCCTGCAAAGCTTCGATCACCTGGCGGATTTCTTCCACCGAGACCTGGGTGCGTTGCGCCAGGTTGCGCACTTCGTCGGCGACCACGGCGAAACCACGCCCGGCCTCGCCAGCCCTGGCCGCCTCGATGGCGGCATTGAGGGCCAGCAGGTTGGTCTGTTCGGCAATGGCGCGGATCACCTCCAGCACCGAGCCGATCTGCTCACTGCGTCCGGCCAGGGCCTGGACCCGTTCCATGGCCAGGTCCATGTCGGCGGCGAGCTGGTCGATGGCCTGGCGGGTATGGCCGATCAGTTCCAGGCCTTCGCGGCTGGCCTGGTCCGCACCGCGCGCGGCATGGGCCGCCTGTGCGGCGTTGTTGGCGACATCGTGGGCGGTGGCGCTCATTTCGTTGGCGGCGGTGGCCACCTGCTCGATCTCGCGCTGCTGTTGCTGCATGCCGCCGCTGGTCTGGCTGGCGATGGCGGCGGACTGGTCGGCGGTGCCACGGGCCTCTTGCAGCGAGCCTTTGACCTGCACGATCACCGGTTGCAGCTTGTCGAGGAAACGGTTGAACCAGCCGCTCAACTGGCCCAGTTCGTCATCGCGGGAATAGTCGAGGCGCTGGGTCAGGTCGCCGTCGCCGCTGGCGATTTCGCGCAGGCGCTCGGCCACCGCGAGGATCGGCCGGGTCACGCCACGGGCGGTCAGCCAGATCAGCACCAGCCCGGCCAGGGCGGTGACCAGGGCGATCAGCAGGTTGCTCAGGTTGGCGCTCCGGTTGCTGGCGTCGAGGCGCTGGTTGAGCTGGATGGCCGGGGCTTGCAGGACGCTTTGCGGCACTTCCAGCAAGACCTGCCAGGGTGTTGCGTCCGGGATCGGCGAGAAGGGCCGGGCAATGCGCATCACTCCGTCTTCCACGGACTTCGGTGCCTGCTTGCTCAACTGCGAGGCATCGGCGCTGTGCCCGGCCAGCAGCCCGGCAGGGCTGACGATACTGACCTGGCCCTGGCCCTCGTAGACTTCCTTGCGCCCTTCGAGGGCCAACTGTTGCAGGTTGTCCAGGCCGATATCCAGGCCGACCACGCCGACCACCTTGCCCTGGTCCAGCAGCGGCAGGGCGATGCTGGTCATCAGCACCTGCTTGCCGTTGACCTCGTCGAAGTACGGGTCGAGCACGCAGGCCCGGGCGGTTTCCAGCGGGCAGGTCAGCCAGCGGTTGTAGGGCGAGCCGTTGGCGCCGAGGCTGGCGTCGGCGAGCATGGATTCGGGCATGGCTTCCGATTCCAGCTCACCGGCGGCATTGCGCGACCAATACAGGGAAAAGCGCCCGCTGTCGTTGCTGCCTTGCTCGGCCTGCCCTATGAAGCGGGCGTCCTGGTGGTCGAGGGCATCGGGCTGGAACACCAGGTACAGGCCGATCAGGTCGCGGTTACCGGCCAGCGCGGTGCGGGCCTGCGTGACCAGGGCGCTGCGCAGGTCGCCGTCGCCGCGCTCGCGCAGTACCTGGGCCAGGCGGGCGAAGCCGTTGCCATATTGGTACGCATCCATGAAATAGCGCTGGATGCGCAGCGCCTGTGTCTCGCCATGGGCCTGCAGGCGCAGGCGGGCGTTGTGATCGAGCAGTTCGGTATTGGCCTGGAACACCTCGGCTGCACTGCGCCGCGACTGGGTCAGCGACGTGACCGCCAGGACGATGACGATGGCCAGCAGGCACAGGCCGGCGAGCAGGATGATCTTCCACTGGATGGACAGGCGGCGCGGGAGCATGAGGGGTTTCCTTCTCGGTCATGAAGCGCGCCCGCGCTTTGCGCGGGCGCGTTCGACGGGCGGTCTCACTCGGCGATGTAGCTGGGCGGCGCGACCCGGAACGACTTGGTCAGCCAGCCCAGGTAAAGCACGCCGGCCGCTGCCCAGACCCCGCCGAACAGCAGCGAATGCTCGTTCAGGTCGAGCCAGAGCAGGGCGATGATGCAAAAGCCGATGGTCGGCAGGATCAGGTGCTTGAGCTTGTTGCCCAGCCCCTGCTTCATGCCCTGGCGAAGGTAGCAGTGGTTGATGACCGCCAGGTTGACGAAGCTGAAGGCCACCAGCGCGCCGAAGTTGATGATCGAGGTGGCAGTGACCAGGTCGAAGAAGATCGCCGACAGCGAGATCAGGCCGACCACGATGATGTTCAGCACGGGCGTCTTGTAGCGCGGATGCAGGCGGGCGAACAGGCCCTGGGGAATCACCTTGTCGCGGCCCATCACATAGAGCAGGCGCGAGACGCTGGTCTGCGAGGCCAGGCCCGAGGCGATGGTGTTGATCACCGTGCAGGCGATGAAGATCGACTGGAACAGCTTGCCGCCGACATACAGGGCGATTTCCGGCAGCGCCGCTTCGTGGTCCTGGAAGCGCTCCATGGTCGGGAAATAGGCCTGGATGAAGAACGAGATCAGGATGAACACTGCGCCGCCGATCAACGCAGTGAGGAAGATCGCCCGCGGGATGACTTTCTCCGGCTGGTGGGTTTCTTCCGAGAGGGTGGTCACCGCGTCGAAGCCGAGGAAGGAAAAACACAGGATGGTCGCCCCGGCCATCAGCGCGCTGAGCTGGGTCTTGTCATCGCTGAACGGGATCAGCGTCCACGGCGTGCCCTGGCCTTCGCCCTGGCCGAGGCCGCGCAGGCACAGGTAGACGAACACCGCCATGATCACCAGTTGCACGCCGACGAACAGCACGTTGAAGTTCGCCACCAGGTTGATGCTGCGGATATTGATCAGGGTGATCAGGGTGACGAAGGCGGTGACCCAGACCCAGCCCGGCACCTCAGGGAACATCGCGCCCAGGTAGAGCTTGGCCAGCAAGGCGTTGACCATCGGCAGCAGCAGGTAATCCAGCAGTGACGACCAGCCCACCAGGAAGCCGATATGCGGGTTGATCGCTTTTTGCGTGTAGGTGTACGCCGAGCCGGACTGCGGGAAGTGCCGCACCAGCACGCCATAGCTCACGGCGGTGAAGAGGATGCCCAGCAGGGCCAGGATGTACGCGCTGGGAACGTGCCCGGAAGTGAGGCCGGAGACGATGCCGAAGGTGTCGAACACGGTCATGGGCGTGAGGTAGGCCAGGCCGATGATCACCACCTGCCACAGGCGCAGGGACTTGCGAAGTTGCAGATTGCCGTGGGTGCTGTGCTCAGGCTGCATGCGGGCGCTGCTCCTGATGAGGGAACACGGACGGGGTTTGCAACGGGCACGACAGGGTCGAACGGGTGGGCTCCATGTTGTTCACCTTTTATGTTGGAGCTGGAATGGGCGCGGGCGAGGCGCCGGTGTCACTGGCAAGGACCGGACCGGTAAAACGAGCGTGCAGGTACGACGCGCGCGGGCGTCAGGGGGCGGCGCTGCTTGTTCTTGGGGTATCGGACGCTGGGCAAGGTGGGAAAAATAAGAAACGATTGGGGTGGGGTGCGTCAAGTAAATCGTTACATTATTTTTCTTTGATGGGGATTTATCGAGTTTTTAGGCGTTTTCGGAGGGTTTCAAGACGGATTTTGTCGGGTGATCGATTCTTCTGTTCGTAAAAGTTGACGGTTTGTAGGGGATTTTTATCAGTCCGATACCGCGCAAGCCGAAGATGCTAGCAGCGAACCGCAAGCAGTGATGTCAGACGAATCTGAGAATGCAAGCGCTGTAGGAGGGGGCCGTCGATCAGGGCGCTTGCTCTAATCCTCATCATCAGGATCCGAATAGACAACCCGCCCCTTGATCCAAGGGTCTACGATTTCGGCGTGAATATCCCGGAGATAGGAGCCCCACTGCTGCCGGCTGTGCGCATCAGGCCCCATGATGGTCAGCAGCAGATACTCGTCCCGGAGCAGGTCATACGCATAGACCAGCCAGAAATCTTCGTCGGGACGATCCGGGTCTGTCGTTCGCCTGAATTGGATCTTTGCAGCGCGTCACCTTGCCTGGACGGCCTCCGTGGCGGCGAGATGGATGTGAAAGAGGTCTTCAAGATCAAGCGCCTCATCCCGGCCGAAGATATCGGGGAGGTCACCACAGAGCTTGTAGTTATGGAAATCGACGAAGAAGTCGTACCAGCCTGAGGACTTTTTGAACAGGTCAGAAACTTTTACCGATGACAAAAATACTCACTTGGAGGCCGGAAGCTTTCCGTGCTCGACATAGAAGTGGAACGCAGCCTCACCACCACGTGCGGCGGTGCGCACATCTTCGAACGTGAGTTGCTTGTCGGTTTTCTTGCGCTTTGCAACGACCTTTTTGGGAGCCGCAGTTTGAATGATCATCTCCGCCTCCTGAAGCGGTGTGCGATAGACCTATCCTAGGCGATGACACTCTTTTGATCAATGCTGGAAGGGACGCGGACAAGAGGATCGCACGGCGCGATCTGGGGACATACCGGGGGGAATCTGGAGCGGGTGAAGGGAATCGAACCCTCGTTATCAGCTTGGGAAGCTGGAGTAATGCCATTATACGACACCCGCGCAGGGCCACTTTGTACCAGAACATTGCGGCGATTTGAAGCTTTATATCAGCAGGACAGCGATGCGGCCTGTAGCGCCGGGGCGTGGATCTTCCTTCTGCCCGTGGGGCCGATGATCCAGTTGGCCGGGCTACAGGCGCCCGTTTTCTTCAGACTGCCAGTGCATGCTGGCCCTGCATGTACTGGTAACGCGCACGCTGTTCACGCTGCGTCGGTTTCAGGAAGTCGATCAGCGCTGCGCGGGTGTCGCGGCAGGCCGATTTGTTTTCCATGTCGAGGAAGTGCCCGGCGCTGCGGATCTCGCTGAACTGAGAGTTGCGCACGTGCCGGCTGAACTGCCGTGCATCGGCGATGGTGGTGTATTCGTCCCACTCACCGTTGATGAACAGCACCGGAATATCGATGGCCCTGGCGGCAGTCAGGGCATTTTCCAGGTCGTGGTCGAGCACCTGGTGGATATGGAAGTGCATCTGCGCGTATTCGTGGTTGTCCAGGCTGCTGACGTGCCGGTAGTTGAAGCGCTTGAACAGCGGCGGCAGGTACTTGCCGATGGTCTCGTTGACCAGGTTGCCCACCTGGTAGCGATCGCACTCGCGCAGGTACCTGGAACCACGCTCCAGGTAGTCGCGCATCGGTTCGTTGATCACCGGCGAGAACGAGCTGACCACCGCCCGCTCGATGCGCCGCGGCCTGTGGGCCAGGGCCATGAGGGTGCAGGCGCCACCCCAGGAAAAGGACATGACCTGGTCGGCCGCGAAGTGGTCGATGAGTTCGAGCAGGATCTGCCCCTCGGTTTCCTTGGTCAGCAAACGTTCGTGGTGGTTGTGCGGCTTCGACTTGCCGGCGTACGGCTGGTCGTAGAGCACCACGTTGAATTGCGGGTACAGGTTGCGCACCGCCTGGGAAAACGACGCCGTGGTGGCGAGCGAGCCGTTGATCAGGATGATCGTCTTCTCGGCTTCTTGCGAACGGTAGAACTCCGTGTAAACCCGGTACTGCCCCTGAATATCCAGCACAGCGGTTTCTGGCCTCATGTCATCGACTCCTGGCGCAAAAAAGGGTATCCGTCCAAGCAAGCTTGCACGTTCTATGTGACAGGTAGGCATACGCCTTGAAGTGAATCGAGGGGCCCTTGTCGATCCGCTGCACGCTGGTCGACGGGTGTTGTTCTAGGCGGGCGATTCCGTTGGTCGCCCGCGCATCGAGGGGCGGGTCGCCAAGGAAAAGGTGTCTTGGACTAAAGCTGTGACCGTAGAGTCACATGAAGACCGACGATTCGATTCAAGCAGCCCGGCCGCGATGTCGCAAGTGCCGTTCGGGCAATTGATGGAAAATTTTTGTCTGGCCCGTCGGCCATGTCAGACCGACAGGATCTCGTCGGCGCGCAGGGCCCGGTACTGCCCCGGGGCAAGTCCTGGATCGAGGACCAGCGACCCCATGCGCTCACGGTGCAAGCGCATGACCTTGTTCTGGTAATGACCGAACATGCGTTTCACCTGGTGATAACGTCCCTCGATAATGCTCAATCTTGCCGTGTGACTGGTGAGAAGAATCAATTCAGCCGGTTGGGTGACCAGGTCTTCGAAAGCGAAGTGGAAGCCCTCGCGAAAACGCGCCACGTACTCCTCGAGGATCGGCTGTTCGGTTTCCACGTAATAGACCTTGGGCAGCTTGGTCTGCGGCTGGGTCAGGCGTCGTGACCATTGGCCGTCGTTGGTCAGGATCATCAGGCCGGTGGTGTTGAAATCCAGTCGTCCGGCGATATGCAGCTCGTGCCTGTCCGGTTCGTCGATCAGGTCGAGCACCGTTGGATGCTCGGGGTCGCGGGTTGCGCTGACGCAGCCTACGGGCTTGTGCAGCATGAAGTAGCGCGCCGGTCGGCCGGCCTGCAACACCTGATCGTCCACCTCCACCTGGCTGAAGACCCGCACTTCGTGCCTGGGATCGCTCACCGCCACCCCGTCCACTCGCACGCGCCGCCCTGCCAGCAGCAGGCGCACTTGCTGACGATTGAAGCAGGGCAGGTTGGACAGGAAGCGGTCGAGGCGCATGGCAGTGAGGCAGGGGCAAGGAAGGGGGCGCAGTCTACTCGTTCGGCGTGTCCGCGGCAGCCTTCAATTGCTCATCGACCCGGGCGCAGGCCGGACACAGGCAGGCGGCATTGCGCAACTCCGCAGGCAGGGCTTCGAGCAGCGCCGGGTCGATGCTGACGCTGAAGCACCAGCAGGCACGATCGGCAGTACGCGGATCGGCCAGGGTGCAGTGGTTGCTGGCGCCACAGGCGGGGCATAGACGCGGGTCAGGCATGTTCGGGGCTCGCGGGTTCGCTGCAGACACGGTTGCGCCCACTTTGCTTGGCGCGGTACAGCGCCTGGTCGGCGCGGGCGATCAGGCTGCGCAGGGTATCGCCGGGCGCCAGCCCGGTCACGCCGAAACTGGCAGTCAGCGACACGCGGCTGGCGTCGAAGGTGAATTCGCTGCGCTCGGTGCGTTGACGGATCTTTTCCGCCACCGCCATGCCCTTGGCCAGTTCGGTGTCCTTCAACAGCACGACGAACTCCTCGCCACCCCAGCGGCACAGAATATCGGCCTGGCGCAGGCTGCCTTCGAGCAGGCGGGCGAACTGGCGCAGCACCTCGTCGCCGGCCAGGTGCCCGTGGGTGTCGTTGAGCTCCTTGAAATGATCGAGGTCGATCAGCACTGCGGTCAGCGGCAGCGCGCCGCGTTCGGCGTCGAGCAGTGCCTGGGCGGCCAGCAGATCGAAGGCGCGGCGATTGTGCAGGTGGGTCAGGCTGTCGAGGGTCGCCAGTTCCTGGATGCCGTCCTGGTGGCGACGAACCATGCCGTTGATCATTGCCAGCACCACCGCCGAGATGATCGCGCAGATCGCCAGGTTCAGGTACAGCGATTGTTTCACTCCGTCCAGGCTGGCGCCGACCGGCTTTTCGACGAACAGGTACCAGTCCAGCTCCGGGATGAAGCGCACATTGAGAAAGTGCAGTTGATCGTCACGCTGGTATTCGCGGCTGCCGGTGCTCGGGGTGGGCATGCGCTCGACCAGCCCGGCCAGCGACGGGATGCTCTGCAGCGTGGTGCCAGGGCGCGCCCCCTCGGGCCCGCCGGTCGAGCCGGTAAGAACGATCTGTCCGCGCGGGTCGACGAAATACACCGAACGCTTGTAGCGCAACTGGTAGGCATCGATCAGCCTGACCACCGCGTCCACGGTCAGGCCTACGCCGGCGGCACCCATGAAGCGGTTCTGCTCGTCGAGTACCTTGTAGTTGATGAACACGGTCATGCGGTCCTTGTTGGCCATGTCCATGTCGACGTTGATCTCGTAGGGCGCCTGCATCTGCTTGACCCGGGCGTACCAGAGGTCGCGCGGGGTGCTCGGGTCGATCTTCTTGAGGATGCCCTTGGCCTGGTAGTAGATGCCGCTCGCTTCGGAAACATAGAAGGCGGTGTAGGCCCGCTGCTGGCGCTCGACTTCACTGAGATAGCGGGTCATGACCTCGGGATCGTGCTCGCCGGCCAGGGTCCAGTCGCGCAGCAGGGTGTTCTGCGCCAGCATCGACGAGACCACGATGGGACGGATCAGGTCCTTCTGGATTTCCGAATAGACGGTGTCCGAGGTCAGCGGCAGCTCGGTATTGATAATGCCGTCGCGGATCGCGCTGCGCGAGGCGTAGTAGCTCACCAGCGAGGTTGCGAGAAATCCACAGCCAAGCAGCAACAGCAGGGTCAACAGCAGGGAGCGTTGCGAAAACAGGGCGGAACGAAGGGGCATGGCAATCCCGCAGGCGGAGAACCGATGGCCTCTATTCTAGAGGCGGCGGGAAAAAATAACTGGACGAATTTCAGGGTCAAAGGGGTGGTTACAAATTATTTCCAAAATCGCACCGCACGCCGTTTTCGTTGTCTGATTCTGTGTCGATGAACGCTTGCCGATCGACGCCGACCAGCGCCGCTGGGTCCGGCAGTTTCGCGGTCCAGGAGGCCGCCATGTATCGCCGACTCGCTTTGCTTGCTGTCCTGGGTTTGCTGATTACCGCGTGTGTACCCTACGGAGGCGGTGGCTACTATCGAACCGATGTCTATTCCGTTGACCGTTACGCTTATCCGGCCTATCCCTACGGCTACAACCGTGGCTACTACGTCGCCCCGCAGCCACGCTACTACACGCCGGCGCCGCGTTATTACCGTCCGGCACCCGTGCCTTACTACCGTCCGGCACCGCCAGTGCGTGGTGGCTGGGATGCACGCGGGCCGGGACGCCCGGACAACCATGGCTGGAACCGTGGCTGGGACCGCGACCATGACCGGGGTGACAACCGCGGCCATCGCGACAACCGCGGCGACTGGCGCGACCGCCAAAACCGCCAGGGCGATCAGGACGACCGCGGTCGCGGCCGTTATCACTGAGTGACTCTTGCACCTTGCACCCCCTACGCCAGGTCGGCGAGGGGGTGTCTTCCTTCCCACACCTTGCTGAAATGCGCCTCGACCACCGCCGCCGGCACCTGGCTGATATCCGGCCAATGCCAGCGTGGTGCGTTGTCCTTGTCCAGCAGGCGGGCGCGCACGCCTTCGCTGAATTCCGGATGGCGGCAGCAGTTCAGGCTCATCGCATATTCCATCTGCAACACCTGGCCAAGGGACAGGTAACGCGCCCGCCGCAGTTGCTCCCAGACCAGATGGGCCGTGAGCGGACAGCCCTTGAGCAGGGTTCCCGCGGCCTTGGCCAGGAGTACGTCGGGCTGGTGTTCAAGCTGCCCGATGGCGCGCCAGGCACAGGCCGGATCACTGACATCCAGCACCCGGTCGATCCGTTCGCGGCGCGGCAGCCACTGCGCCGCCGGCAATTCATCGCGGGCTTCCTGCTCCAGGGCCCTGAGCAGGCTGTTGAGCTGCATGGCGGTCTGTTCCTGCCAGTTCAGCTGCAGCAGCCCATCGATCAGTTGATCCTGCTGGTCTTCCTTCATGAACCGGTCGGCAAGCCCGAGATCGAGGGCGTCGCGTGCGTTGATCGGCGCGCCGGTCAGGCCGAGGAACAGGCCAAGGCGCCCGGGCAGCCGGGAAAGGAACCAGCTGCCACCGACATCCGGATACAGGCCGATGCTGATTTCCGGCATCGCCAGCCGGCTCGACGGCGTGACGATCCGCACCCCGGCGCCCTGAAGCAGGCCCATGCCGCCACCGAGCACATGGCCGTGGCCCCAGCACAGCAGCGGCTTGGGATAGTGGTGCAACAGATAGTCCAGGCGATACTCGGTGGCGAAGAACGTCGCCGCCAGCGGCGGCACTTCGCCGGGATGGTCGCGACACGCTTCGACCAGTTGGCGAACTTCCCCGCCCGCGCAGAAGGCCTTGGCGCCATTGCCGCGCAACAGCACGCAGACGATCGCCGGATCCTGTGCCCAGGCGCGCAGGTGGGCACCCAGTTGTTCGATCATCGGCAGCGACAGGGCATTCAGGCTCGCCGGGGCATCCAGGGTGGCGATGCCCAGGCGCGCGCCATCGACACCGGTCAGAACTTCGAACTGCACAGCCATGGAAGACCTCGCTCGGTTGGAGCAGACAAGTATGGCCGCTGTGCGCGATCGCGGCGGTTGCCGGTCGGATCGATTGACAAGCGCGGACAGCTTTCCTAGTGTCCGCCCCATTGTTCAACGGATGGCCCCATGACCGACGACGACCGTATCAAGCTCGAACCCAGCTGGAAGGCCGCCCTGCGCGCCGAATTCGACCAGCCCTACATGCACGAACTGCGTGAATTCCTGCGTCAGGAAAAGGCCGCTGGCAAGGAGATCTATCCGCCCGGGCCGCTGATTTTCAACGCGCTGAATTCCACGCCGCTGGACAAGGTCAAGGTCGTGATCCTCGGCCAGGACCCGTACCACGGCCCGGGCCAGGCCCATGGGCTGTGCTTCTCGGTGCAGCCGGGGGTGCCGACGCCGCCGTCGCTGGTCAACATCTACAAGGAACTGCAGCGCGATCTGAACATCGAGATTCCGCGCCACGGCTACCTGCAATCCTGGGCCGACCAGGGCGTGCTGCTGCTCAACACCACCATGACCGTCGAACGGGCCAACGCGGCGTCCCACGCCAACAAGGGCTGGCAGTTCTTTACCGACCGGATCATCCAGGTCGTCAGCGAGCACCAGCCCAACTCGGTGTTCCTGCTCTGGGGCTCGCATGCCCAGAGCAAGCGCAAGCTGATCGATGCCAGCAAGCACCTGGTGCTGACCTCGGTGCACCCTTCGCCGCTGTCGGCCTATCGCGGCTTCCTTGGTTGTGGCCATTTCAGCCGCACCAACAAGTTCCTCGAACAGCACGGGATGGCGCCGATCGATTGGCAGGTGCCTGCCCTTTAGATTTATGCCGTAGCTTATGGCCTCATCGCCGGCAACGCCGGCTCCCACAGGTATTGTGTGCACCGCAGAACCTTGTGGGAGCCGGCGTTGCCGGCGATGAGGCCATCACCTGCTACACCTGCCTTTCGGCATCCCCCGCCATCCAGTGCCGGAACAACGGCTCGGCCAGAAACAGCACGAACAGCAGGCGCATCATCTGCAATGCCGTCACCAACGGCACCGACAGCTGCAAGGTCTCCGCCGTCAGGCTCATTTCGGCGATGCCGCCAGGCATCATGCCCAGGGTCAACGAACGCAGGTCGAGGTTGGTCGCGGCGCTCAGCGCCACGGCGGCGATGGCGGCGATGGCCATGGTCAGCACCGTTGCGGCCAGGGTCCTGGCAAGGAACGACGGTGCCCGGCGGAAGAACGCCCGGTTGAAGTGGCATCCCAGGCCACTGCCGATCAGCCATTGGCCGATCTGGCTGGCGCCGTCCGGCAGGCCCAGGTGCAGGTTCCAGCCGATACTGGCGACACCCGCCACCAGCAAGGGTCCGAACAGCCACGGGTTGGGCTGCTTCAGCTGTTGCCAGCCCCAGGCCACCAGCGCGCCGATGGGGAACACCAGCGCCAGCCAGCCCCAGTCCACCGCTCCCGCATGGCTCAGTGGTACGCCTTCGCCGAGCAGGTACTTGAATGCCGCCGGCACGCAAAGCACCACCACCAGCACCCGCAGGCTCTGGCCCGCCGCCACGCGGCCGAGGTTGGCGCCATTGCGCGCACCGAGGTTGACCATCTCCCCGGAACCGCCCGGCATGCTAGAGAAGAACGCCGTGGCGCGGTCCTCGCCGGTACGCCGCAGCAACCACACCCCGACCACGCTGGAAAGGCTGGTGATCAGTGCGCCGAAGAAGATCAGGCCGAAATGGCTGGCGACCTGCTCGGCCACATGCGGGGTGAAGTGCAGGCCGATGCCGATGCCGACGATCCACTGTCCGCATTTGCGCCCGCCCGGAATCTCGGCGAGCTGCCAGGGTGTCAGGCAGCGCACCAGGATGATCGCCAGCAGCGAGCCGACCATGAACGGCAACGGCCAGCCGATGGCGCTGGCCGCGAACCCGCCGGCCAGGCCGACCAGCGGGGTTGCCCACCATTGCCTGAAGGTGGAATCAGACATTGGCCAGGGCGCGACGCTGCAGGACGCGACGGCGCCAGATGCGCACCAGCGGCAGGGCCAGCATCACGATGGTCAGGCTCCACACCGCCATGCTGATCGGGCTCGACCAGAGGATGTCCAGGGCACCGTTGGAGATCGACAGCGCACGACGCAGGTTCTGCTCCATCAGCCCGCCGAGGATGAACCCGAGGAGGATCGGCGACAGCGGGAAGTCCAGCTTGCGCAGGATGTAGCCCATGATGCCGATACCGACCATCAGGAACAGGTCGAAGGTGGTGGCGTGCACGGCGTAGACGCCGATCGCGGTGATGATCGCGATCACCGGCACCAGCGCCCAGTTCGGCACGGCAAGGATGCGCGTGAAGATGCGGATCATCGGGATGTTCAGGATCACCAGCATGATGTTGGCGATGAACAGCGAGGCGATCAGGCCCCAGACGATGTCCGGTTGCTGTTCGAACAGCAGCGGGCCGGGCGTGATGTTGTACAGGGTCAGGGCGCCGATCATTACCGCGGTGGTGCCCGAGCCGGGTACGCCGAGGGTCAGCATCGGTACCAGGGCGCCACAGCAGGAGGCGCCGATTGCGGTTTCCGGCGCAGCCAGGCCGCGGGCATCGCCCTTGCCGAACTTGCCGCTGGTGCCGGCGATGCGTTTCTCGGTCATGTAGGCCACGGCGCTGGCCAGGGTCGCGCCGGCGCCGGGCAATACGCCCATGATGAAGCCGAGCAGGCCGCAACGGATGTTGACCACGAATACCGAGGCCGCTTCCTTGAGGTTGAACAGCATGCGCCCGGTGGCCTTGACCGCCTCGTGGCCATGGTGGGTTTTCTCCAGCAGCAGGAGGATCTCGCTGATGGAGAACAGGCCCAGGACCAGTACGACGAACTGGATGCCGTCGGCCAGGTGCACGCTGTCACCGGTGAAGCGGTACACGCCGCTGTTGGCATCGATACCGACGCTGGACAGGAACAGGCCGATCAGCGCTGCGATGAAGGTCTTCAGCGGCCGGTCGCCGGCCATGCCGCCGAGACAGACGATGGCAAAGACCATCAGCACGAAGTACTCCGCCGGACCGAAGGCGATCGCCCATTTCGCCAATAGCGGCGCGAACAGGACCATACCGCAGGTCGCGATGAAGGCGCCGATGAACGAACTCCACGCCGACAGCGACAGGGCCACGCCGGCCAGGCCCTGGCGGGCCATCGGGTAGCCGTCGAGGGTGGTCATCACGGTGGAGGCTTCGCCCGGGATGTTTAGCAGGATCGAACTGATCCGCCCGCCGTACTCGCAGCCGAGGTACACCGCGGCCAGCAGGATCAGCGCCGACTCCGGCGGCAGGCCGAGGGCGAAGGCGATGGGGATCAGCAGCGCCACGCCGTTGATCGGGCCCAGGCCCGGGAGCAGGCCGACCACGGTGCCGATCAGGGTGCCGCTGAGGGCGGTGACCAGGTTGTACGGGCTGAGGGCCACGCCGAAGCCCTGGCCCAGGTAACTCAAGGTATCCATATCAATTCTCCAGGACGTCGAGCAGGCCGAGGGGCAGTGGCACGTCCATTACCCGGTCGAACAGTACGTAGAGGGTGATGCTCATGAAGGCCACGATCAGGCCGCTGGCCGACCAGCGGCCGCCGTACAGCCGGGCCATGGGCACACCGACGAGAATGCTGCTGACGATGAAGCCGAGGCTTTCGAAGGTCGCGGCGAACACCAGCAACAGGGCGACGCACAGGCCGATCTTGTTCAGGGTTTCGCGGTCCAGCTCGGGCTCGTCCTCGCCACGCACGATGGGCGTCGGGCGAATGGCCAGGTAGAGCAGGGCCAGGCCCATCAGGCCGAGCATCAGCAGCGGGTAGGCGCGCGGGCCCACCGGTTCATAGGAAAACGCGGCCTGGTAGGGCCAGGCCATCACGGCCAGGGCGGCACAGACCGCCAGCAGGGCCAGGGCGAAGATGCGTTGCAGGATCATTTGATAGTCCTCGATCTAGAGGCGCACGCGTTCCCCTGTGGGAGCGGGTTTACCCGCGATGGCGATAGGGAATTCACCACCGCCATCGCGGGTGAACCCGCTCCCACAGGGTCCGTGTGGAGGCGGATTACAGGGTTACTGGATCAACCCGAATTCCCGGGCCAGCGTCTTGTAGTCGGCGACCTGTTTCTTGACGTAGGTGTCCAGCTCGTCCCCGGTCATGGCGAAGGGGAAGAGTTCGCGCTGGTCACGCAGCTTGGCGAAGTCCTCGGACGCCAGCAGCTTGTCGAACGAGGCTTTCCACCACTGGTAGTCCTCGTCGCTGACCTTCGGCCCCACATAGAACCCGCGCACTACCGGCCAGACGATGTCGTAGCCCTGTTCCCTGGCGGTCGGGATGTTCTTCATCTCGGGCTCGTCCAGGCGCTGTTCGGAGAACACCGCGAGCAGGCGCATGTCGCCGCTCTGGATATGCGGCATGGAGTCGGAGATGTCGGTACTGCCGACCTGGATATGCCCGCCGAGTAGGGCCGTGGCGATTTCGCCGCCGCCTTCCAGGGCGACGTAGCGCAGGTCGCGCGGGTTGATCCCGGCAGCCTTGGCGATCAGCGCGGTCTGCATCCAGTCCTGGCTGCCGACGGTGCCGCCGGAGCCGATCACCACCTTGCTCGGATCCTGCTTCAAGGCCGCGACCAGGTCGTCGAGGGTCTTGTAGGGCGAGTCCTTCTTCACCGCGATGGCGCCGTAGCTGGTGCCGACTGCCGCGAGCCAGCGCACGGCGTTTTCATCGAAGCGGCCGAACTTGCCCTGGGCCAGGTTCAGCAGCGAGCCGCTGGACCAGGCCACCAGCGTGCCGGCATCGCCCGGACGCTGGGCGACCACGGCGTTGTAGGCCACCGCGCCGACACCGCCGGGCATGTAGGTGACGCGCATGGGCTTGGTCAGGATCTTCTCGTTGACCAGCGCGCTCTGCACCAGCTTGCAGGTCAGGTCGAAGCCACCGCCCGGCGAGGCCGGGGCGATGCATTCGGGGCGTTTGGGTTCGGCGGCCAGGACCTGGCCGGCGAACAGCAGGCAGCCGGTGGCGATGGCGATTCGACGCAGTGAAAAGGTCATCTTCAGTCTCCGTAGCTTTAGTTGTTATAAGCGGATTACCACAGGGCGACGCTATAGCTCACCAGCAACCGCACCTCGTCCGCATCGCGGGCGAAGCTGGAGCGGTAGGTGGCGTTGCGCAGGCGGACTGCCACGTTCTTGAACGTGCCGTTCTGCACCACGTACTTGAACTCGGTGTTGCGTTCCCATTCCTTGCCTTCGCCGCCGTTCGCCAGGCTGACGTTGTCGCCGTTGATGTAACGGGTCATGAAGGTCAGCCCCGGAACGCCGAGCTTGGCGAAGTCGTAGTCGTAACGCACTTGCCAGGAGCGCTCGTCGGCTCCGGCGAAGTCGTTGATCTGGACGAAGTTGACCAGGTACGGGTCGGAGCCATCCACGTAGGGGAAGGCGCTGTCGCCGGACATGCTCTGGTACGCGGCGCTGAACTTGTGGCCGTTGAGGCCGTAGCTGAGCATGCCGTTGAGCGAGGTGTTGTCGATCTTGCCGCCGCGGGCCTGGCCCTGGTCATCGCTGAGGGCCAGGCGCAGGTCGGCGCCGAAGGTGCCCGGGCCCCACGGCTGGGTCGCGGTCAGGCCGGCGAAATGCTGGCGGTAGACGTCGTCGAGCTGGGCGAAGTGGTAGCTGCCGGTGATGCGGTCGGTGAACTTGTAGTCCAGGCCGGCCATGTCGAAATGGTTGCCGGCGACGGTGCCAAGGAAGCGCCCGTTCTTGTTGTTCAGGGCGATGTCTTCCTTGTTGGTGTCATCGCGGTCCTTGGCCTTCTCCAGGCGGCCGCCGGTGAAGGTCAGGCCCTTGATCTCCTTCGACGTCAGCAGGCCGCCCTCGAAGGTCTGCGGCAGGATGCGCCCATCGTTGGGCTTGAGGGTCGGAAGCTCGGGGATCAGGGTGCCGATCTTCAACTCGGTGGCGGAGATCCTGACCTTGCCGGTCAGGCCGAGCTTGGAGTATTCGTCGGCGGCGCGGCCGTCGTCGTGGGTCGGCAGCAGGCCGGTGCCGGTGCGATCCGGGCTGGAATCGAGCTTGACCCCGAGCATGCCCAGGGCATCGATGCCGAAACCGACGGTGCCCTCGGTGTAGCCCGACTGCAGGTTGAGCATGAAGCCCTGTGCCCACTCGTCGCGCTTGGATTGCTGGGCGCTGGTGCCGTCGCGGAAGTCGCGGTTGAAATACATGTTGCGGGTTTCGAAGGTGGCACTGCTGTCTTCGAAGAAAGCGGCCTGGCTCAGCGGTGCGACGCTGCACAGCGTGATGGCGCTGACAAGCGGGTGGCGGCTGGAAAAAGGACGACGGATAGGCGCGAACGCCCGAGGCTGTGCTGACAGCATCTGGAATAAACCCCGTTTATTGTTCTTATTTGGTACGAACGCTGCGGTTCGTTCTTCGCCTCCCGGAGGGAGCCGTGAAGCGATGCTAGGGGCTCAACCTTTCGCTAACCTTTCAATTCACTTTCATTCTCGCGGCGGCTTCACAGGCGCCGCTTCCTCTGTAAACTCCGCGCCACTGAACGCGACGCGACCGGGAGAAACCCATGCGAGTGCTGCTCGTCGAAGACCATCTGCAGTTGGCCGAAAGCGTGGCCCAGGCCTTGAAAAGCACTGGCCTGACCGTCGATGTGCTGCACGACGGGGTGGCCGCCGACCTGGCCCTGGCCAGCGAGGATTACGCGGTGGCGGTGCTGGATGTGGGCCTGCCGCGGATGGACGGTTTCGAGGTGCTGGCCCGCCTGCGCGCCCGGGGCAAGACCGTGCCGGTGCTGATGCTGACCGCGCGCAGCGACGTCAAGGACCGGGTCCACGGGCTCAATCTGGGCGCCGACGATTACCTGGCCAAGCCCTTCGAGCTGACCGAGCTGGAAGCGCGGGTCAAGGCCTTGCTGCGCCGCAGCGTGCTCGGCGGCGAACGTCAGCAGCGCTGCGGGCCGCTGGTGTACGACCTGGATAACCGGCGCTTCAGCCTGGGTGACGAGCCCTTGACCCTGACCTCCCGCGAACAGGCGGTGCTCGAGGCCCTGATCGCCCGTCCCGGCCGGGTGATGAGCAAGGAGCAACTGGCTTCGCAGGTCTTCGGCCTGGACGAGGAAGCCAGCCCCGACGCCATCGAGATCTATATCCACCGTCTGCGCAAGAAGCTCGACGGTCACGCGGTGGCCATCGTCACCTTCCGCGGCCTCGGTTACTTGCTCGAGCACCGCGATGCGTAGCACCGACAGCCTGCGCGGACGGCTGCTGCGCAACCTGGCGCTGCTGCTGGTGGTGCTGATGATCGCCAGTGGCCTGAGTGCCTACTGGAATGGTCGCGAAGCCGCCGACACCGCCTACGACCGCACCCTGCTGGCCTCGGCGCGGACCATCGCCGCCGGGCTGTCGCAGCGCGACGGCACCCTCAGCGCCGATGTGCCCTACGTGGCCCTGGACACCTTCGCCTATGACAGCGCCGGGCGTATCTACTACCAGGTCAACGACATCCAGCAGAAGCTGATTTCAGGCTACGAAAACATTCCCGGCCCGCCACCCGGCACGCCACGTACCGATGACTACCCGGCCCTGGCGCGCTTCTACAATGCCCGTTACCTCGGCCAGGACGTGCGGGTGGTGAGCCTGCTCAAGGCGGTGAGCGAGCCGAACATGAACGGCATGGCCGAGATCCGCGTCGCCGAAACCGAAGAGGCGCGGGTGCGCATGGCCCGCGGTCTGATGGCCGATACCCTGTTGCGCCTGGGCATGCTGGCCCTGGGCGCGCTGCTGCTGGTGTGGTTCGCGGTGAGTGCTGCGCTGCGCCCGCTGGAGCGCTTGCGCAGTGCGGTGGAAGAACGCCAGCCGGACGACCTGCGCCCGTTGCCGTCGGTGGAAGTGCAACAGGAACTGGGGCCGCTGGTGCGTGCGCTCGATCACTTCACCGAGCGTTTGCGCGGGCAGTTCGAGCGCCAGGCGCAGTTCATCGCCGATGCCGCCCATGAACTGCGGACACCGTTGGCGGCGCTCAAGGCGCGGGTCGAACTGGGGCTGCGGGCCAAGGAACCGCAGGTCTGGCACGAAACCCTGGAGGCCACGGCGCAGAGCACCGACAAGCTGACCCACCTGGCCAACCAATTGCTGTCCATGGCCCGGGTCGAGAACGGTGCCCGGGCGATCGCCGAAGGGGGGGCGCACTTGCTCGATCTCAGCCAGCTGGCCCGTGAACTGGGCATGGCCATGGCGCCGCTGGCCCATGCCCGGGGCATCGCCCTGGCCCTGGAGGCCGAGGCTCCGGTATGGGTGAAAGGTGAGCCGACCCTGCTCAACGAGTTGCTGAGCAACCTGGTAGACAATGCGCTGGCCCATACGCCCAAGGGCGGCAATGTGATCCTGCGGGTCACGGCGCCATGCGACCTGGAGGTAGAGGATGACGGGCCGGGGATTCCACTTGAAGAGCGAGAGAAGGTTTTCGAGCGCTTCTATCGGCGTGGCGCGCAGGGGACTGGCCTGGGGCTGGCGATCGTCGGCGAGATCTGTCGGGCGCACCTGGCAGGGATCAGCCTGCATGATGGGGAGAAGGGCGGGCTTAAGGTCCGGGTGAGTTTCAATCCGGTTCAATAAGAGCGACACCGGCCCCTGTGGGAGCCGCGTTCTACCTGAACATCAGCCGTGCATCGAGCAGGTCATCCTCGGAAAACAACCCGGTCGCCGGTACCGCCAGGTGCCGATAGGCCGGCAACGCCGAAACCGCGCGCTCCCGTCCGGTCTTGTCGCACAACGCCCGTGCGATCTGCACGATATCCACGTAATCCACCTTTGCCGAATGCCGCTCCAGGTTCTGCACTTCCCCCGGCAGATTCGCCAGTTGTTCGGGAAATTCCCATACACTGAGGATCTTGTCCCCCAGCACCGGATGAATCTGTTCGATCACATGGTTCAGGCACACCGGGTCCGAAAGCAGCTCGTTGTGCTCTTCGGCATAGGTCAGGATCGGCAGCACGCCGATCTGGTGCACCAGCCCGGCCAGGGCCGCCTGGTCTGCCTTGAGCTCGGTGTAGCGTGCCGCCAGTTCATAGCTCACGCCCGCCACTTCCAGGCTTTTAGCCCAGATTTCGCGCATCTTCTGTTCCACCGTCTCCGATCGGGCATGGAAGATCTGTTCGATCACCAGGCCGATCGCCAGGTTGCAGCTGTAGTTGACGCCGAGGCGGGTGATGGCGGTCTGCAGGTCGGTGACCTCGGTGATCGCCCGCAGCAACGGACTGTTGACCACCTTGATCAGGCGCGCGGCCAGGGCGGCGTCGCGGCCGATCACTTTGCTCAGGGTCGCGACACTGATTTCGGTGTCTTCCGCAGCCTCGCGGATGCTCATGGCAACTTCGGGCAAGGTCGGCAGGACCAGGTCGTCGTTATCGATGGCGCGCAGCAATTGCGTTTGCACCATCTTGGCCAGGGTGTTCATGGTGTCTTTCTCCCGCGTTCAGGGATGGCCCCGCCGGCATGCGGCGGGGCGGGGCGGGCTCAGCGCTGGATCTCGCGGTCGCGGTCCAGTTCGTAAGGCAAGGTCAGCAGTTCCAGGCGCGGGCCTTCGAGGCTGCCCAGGTGCAGGTTGCCGTCTTCCACGGAGTCGGCGCTCAGTACGGCGAGCAGTTCGCCACGGGCGGCGATCACCACTTCGCCCACCGACGAAGCATGGGTCGGCGAGAAGATCTCGCTGCCCGGCGCCGGCGTCTCGCCTTCGGCCAGGGCCAGGCGGTACAGGCGGCGCTTGAGCTTGCCCAGGTACTGCATGCGCGCGACGATTTCCTGCCCGGTGTAGCAGCCTTTCTTGAAGCTCACGCCACCGACGGCCTGCAGGTTGATCATTTGCGGGATGAACAGTTCGCGGGTCTGCTCCATGACCTGGCCGATGCCGGCGCGGATCTGGCCGAGCAGCCAGTCGTCCAGCCCGGCCTCGGGCAGATGGGCGGCCAGTTGCGCGCGGACTGCGTCGGCCTGGTCAGCCGGAGCCCAGAGTTCGACCCGGCCGGGAGATACGTTGACCGCGATCAGGCCGTCATGGCGTACGGTGGCACCGGCTTCGGCAGGTACATCGAGGCCCAGCGCTGCGAGGGCGGCGTCACCCCCGGTGAGGCCGAAGCGGACCCAGGCGTCGCTTTCATCGGTGAGCTTCGCCTTGGAAAACACCGCGTATTTTTTCAGGTCTGCCAGTTGCGGTTCGAGCAACTCGCGGGTCATTGCCAGAAGGAAACCGTCGCCTTGCGGCAGGATGCGGAAGCTCGACTGCATCCGGCCCTTCTGCATGCAGCGCGAGCCAAGGCTGGAGGTCTGTTCGTCGAGATAACCGATATGGCAGGTCAGTTGACCTTGCAGGAACTTGCCGGCGTCGGAACCGCGTACGGCGAGGACGCCTTCATGGGACAGGGTGCAGAAAAAAGCGGAATCGGCCATGGTTCATCGCAGGTAATTCAGGACTGGCGGCCATCATAGAGTGCGATTGGCAAAATAGGTAGCAGCCTCACGGCCCACTCGACCAACGCCGTGTGCCCATCGCCGGTTCGGTCTGTATACTGGCGGCCTTTTCGAGGAGGGCCCCATGGTCGAACAAACTGAACTCAATCGCCTGTTCTGGCACAGCCGCCGCGGCATGCTGGAGCTGGACGTACTGCTGGTACCTTTCACCCAGGAGGTCTACCCGACCCTGAACGAGACGGACCGCGAGCTGTACGTGCGTCTGCTGAGCTGCGAGGATCAGGACATGTTCGGCTGGTTCATGGAGCGCACCGAGTCGGAAGATCCGGAGCTGCAGCGCATGGTTCGGATCATCCTGGATCGTGTCCAGCCCAAGTGACCGCTTCGAGTGTCGCTGGCGGGGCTCGAAAACCCTGCTGGCGCTCTATCTCGCCTGCCTGGCGCTGGCCATGGTTGCCCTGGGCCTGCTGGCGATTCCCCTGTTTTTCATCGTTCCTGGCCTGGCGCTATGCCTGGGTCACGCCTGCTGGGTCATTCCGCGGCATATTCTCCTGACTCATCCCCACGCGATCACCGGCCTGCGCCGCGATGCCAGCGGCTGGCAGTTGTGGAGCGAGGCCCGTGGCTGGCACGCCGTGCAGATGCGCCCCGACAGCGTGGCGCTGCCGGGGTTGGTCATCCTGAGGTTTCGTCGTGCCGGGCAGTGGTTTGCACGCAGCCAGTGCATCGGCCATGACGCGCTGGAGCCGGTGCAGCACCGGCGCCTGCGGCTGCGCTTGAAGTTCAGTCGGAAAAGGTGGGCGGCTGCAGGATAGTGTCCTGCACCTCGGGCAATAGCTCCGGATAGTCCAGGGTGTAGTGCAGCCCGCGGGACTCCTTGCGCTGCATGGCCGAAAGGATCATCAGTTCGGCGACCTGGGCCAGGTTGCGCAACTCGATCAGGTCGCGGCTGACCTTGTAGTTGCTGTAGAACTCGTCGATTTCGTCCAGCAGCAGGCGTACCCGGTGCTGGGCGCGCTGCAGGCGTTTGCTGGTGCGCACGATGCCCACGTAGTCCCACATGAAGCGCCGCAGTTCGTCCCAGTTGTGCGCGATGATCACGTCCTCGTCCGAGTCGGTCACCTGGCTGGCGTCCCAGCAGGGCAGGGACCTTGGTGTTTCAACTTGGTCCAGTTGGGCGACGATGTCGGCGGCGGCCGAGCGGCCGTAGACGAAACATTCCAGCAGCGAGTTGCTGGCCATGCGGTTGGCGCCGTGCAGGCCGGTGAAGCTGGTTTCGCCGATGGCGTAGAGGCCGGGCACGTCGGTGCGGCCGTCCTGGTCGATCATCACTCCACCACAGGTGTAGTGGGCAGCGGGAACAACCGGGATCGGCTGGCGGGTGATGTCGATGCCGAACGTCAGGCAGCGTTCGTACACGGTGGGAAAATGGCTTTTGATGAAGTCTGCCGGCTTGTGGCTGATATCCAGGTATACGCAATCGGCGCCGATGCGCTTCATTTCATGGTCGATGGCGCGTGCCACGATGTCCCGCGGGGCCAGCTCGGCGCGCGGATCGAAGCGTTCCATGAAGCGCTCGCCATTGGGCAGCCTGAGCAGGCCGCCTTCGCCGCGCAGGGCCTCGGTAATGAGGAAGCTCTTGGCCTGCGGATGGTACAGGCAGGTCGGGTGGAACTGGTTGAATTCCAGGTTGGCCACCCGGCACCCGGCGCGCCAGGCCATGGCGATGCCGTCGCCGCAGGCGCCGTCCGGGTTGCTGGTATAGAGATAGACCTTGGCCGCGCCACCGGTCGCCAATACGGTGAAACGTGCGCCGTAGGTGTCCACTTCACCGCTGCCGCGGTTAAGCACATAGGCGCCGAGGCAGCGCTCGCCGTCCAGGCCAAGGCGGCGTTCGGTGATCAGGTCCACGGCTACCCGCTGTTCGAGCAGTTCGATATTCGGACGCTGGCGGGCCTGTTCGAGCAGGGTCGTGAAGATCGCCGCGCCGGTGGCGTCGGCGGCATGGATGATGCGCCGATGGCTATGGCCGCCCTCGCGGGTCAGGTGGAACTCGAAACCACCGTCATCTACGCTGGCATGCTCATCGCGGGTAAAGGGTACGCCCTGGTCGATCAGCCACTCGATGGCCTCGCGGCTGTGCTCGACGGTGAAGCGCACGGCGTCTTCATGGCACAGGCCGGCGCCGGCGTTGAGGGTGTCCTCGACGTGGGATTGCACGGTGTCGGTGTCATCGAGCACCGCGGCCACGCCGCCCTGGGCCCAGAAGGTCGAGCCGTTGGCCAGGTCGCCCTTGCTCAGGACGGCGATGCGCAGGTGCGCCGGCAGGTTCAGCGCGAGGCTCAGGCCCGCGGCACCGCTGCCGATCACGAGGACGTCATGTTGGAATTGTTGGCTCATGTCTTGGGATTTCCGCGCGGAGCGACCACGTAGGACACTGGAATAAGGGCAGTGGTATCGGCACAATGGTCAAGCGTTTATGGCATTGTGAAACTATCGTGAATCTCGGTGGGCTGCCTTTATAGCAGCCTCGACGCCCGGATTTCCATGTCATGACGCCGTTCTGCCTGTCGCATGTGGGAACTTTCTCGGAATCGCGAATATCCATAGAGGGTTGCCCATGAGTCAGCAGCCGTGATGACGGGAGGCAACAGCCGGTTTCAGCCGTTGCTCATGTATAGAAGACTGATTTATCGACGCAGCCGGCCACGACCGCGCTGCGTTTTCGTGCGAGCCAACCAAGGGCCGCAGGAAACTTGTCTGGAGGGGGAGAACTTTTGCACAAAGCCCGAGTCTATGGTTGCAAGCCTGAGCGATGGCCGAAGCGACACTCCTCCAGGTTCACCGAGGAGTGTTCATGCTAACCCAGGAAGAGGATCAGCAGCTGGTCGAGCGCGTACAGCGCGGCGACAGGCGAGCTTTCGATCTGTTGGTGCTGAAGTATCAGCACAAGATTCTCGGGTTGATCGTGCGATTCGTGCACGACACCCATGAGGCCCAGGATGTGGCGCAGGAAGCGTTCATCAAGGCCTACCGTGCTCTTGGCAATTTCCGGGGTGACAGTGCTTTCTACACCTGGCTTTACCGGATTGCGATCAACACGGCGAAAAACTATCTGGTGTCCCGCGGTCGGCGGCCACCGGACAGCGATGTCAGTTCAGAGGATGCAGAGTTTTACGATGGCGATCATGGCCTCAAGGACCTCGAATCCCCCGAACGCTCGCTGTTGCGCGATGAGATCGAAGGCACCGTCCATCGGACCATCCAGCAACTGCCGGAAGATTTGCGTACTGCGTTAACTTTACGTGAATTCGATGGTCTGAGTTACGAGGACATTGCCAGCGTCATGCAATGTCCGGTGGGTACCGTGCGCTCTCGAATTTTCCGCGCTCGGGAGGCCATAGACAAAGCCCTGCAGCCGTTGTTGCAGGAAACCTGAGACAGCGGCGACAGCCAAGAGAGGAACCGCCATGAGTCGTGAAGCTTTGCAGGAATCGCTGTCCGCGGTGATGGATAACGAAGCGGACGAACTGGAGTTGCGTCGGGTACTGAGTGCCTCGGACGACCCCGAAACCCGTGCCACCTGGTCGCGTTACCAGGTAGCCCGTGCAGCGATGCACAAGGAACTGCTGATGCCGAAACTGGACATCGCTTCGGCAGTCTCCGCAGCCCTGGCTGACGAAGCCGTTCCGGCCAAGGTCGCTCGCGGCCCATGGCGCAGCGTTGGCCGCCTGGCCGTCGCTGCCTCGGTTACCCTGGCCGTGCTGGCCGGTGTTCGCCTGTACAATCAGGATGACATCGCCGGTGCGCAACTGGCGGCCCAGCAGCCTGCCCAGCAAGGCCTGGCCGCTCCGCAAGTGCAAGGGCCGGCGGTCCTGGCGGGCTACAGCGAAAGTTCCGAGCAGGCTCCAGGCCCGATGGCCAACGGCGTTCTGCAGGGTCAAAGCGGCTGGCAAGACCAGCGTCTGCCTGGCTACCTGCGCCAGCACGCCCAGGAAGCTGCCGTGAAGGGTACTGAAAGCGCGTTGCCTTACGCCCGTGCGGCCAGCCTGGAAAACCGCTGAGAGCTGAAACACCCGTAAGGAGGATCATGCGCGCGCTACCTCTCATACCGCTCCTGTTCAGCGGCTGTCTGACCCTGCCGGCCCATGCTGCCAACTCGTCGACCGAAGCCGCTGACTGGCTGAACCGACTGGCCCGGGCCGATCAGGAGCAGAGCTATCAGGGCACTTTCGTTTACGAACGCAACGGCAGTTTTTCCACCCACGACATCTGGCATCGCGTCCAGAACGGCAAGGTCAGCGAGCGGCTGCTGCAGCTCGACGGCCCGGCCCAGGAAGTGGTGCGCGTGGACGGCCAGACCCAGTGCGTGAGCGGAGGCCTGGTGGCAGGCGTGGGCAACGCGACACAGTCCGTGGCGCGAGTGCTCGATCCCCTGAAACTGATGAACTGGTACGACCTGAGCGTTGCGGGGCAATCCCGGGTAGCCGGGCGCGACGTGGTGATCGTTACCCTGCGTCCGCGTGACCAGCACCGCTATGCCTTCGAGCTGCACCTGGACAAGCAGACCGCGCTGCCGCTCAAATCCTTGTTGATCAATGACAAGGAGCAGTTGCTCGAACGTTTCCAGTTCACCCGCCTGGATACCCGCGACATCCCCGACGATGCCGAGCTCAAGCCCAGCGCCAATTGCCGTGCGGTAGCCCAGGCTGCCGACAAGCCCCACGAGGCAGTTGCCGGCTGGCGCTCGGAGTGGTTGCCGCCCGGCTTCGAACTGGTCAACAGCAGCGTACGCAAGGATGCCGACGGCAAGCACAGCGTCAGCAGTCTAATGTATGACGATGGCCTGGCCCGCTTCTCGGTATTCCTCGAGGCGCTGGACGGTGGTGGCGGCTTCGATACGCGCACCCAGCTGGGCCCGACCGTTGCGGTCTCGCGACAGCTCACCACGCCCAAGGGCGAGGTGATGGTGACGGTGGTCGGGGAGATCCCCATCGGTACCGCCGAGCACGTGGCCTTGTCGATGCGCCCGCAGGACGCCCAGGCAAGTCAGTAACGATGTTGGAGTTGCATCCATACATGGACGAGAAAGGATGAAAGGCATGTCCCAGAGCCGCTGACATGATTGGTAAGCCTTCAAGTTTGCAAATCCATCCAGATTTTTCTATAGGTCAGGCCCTTGCGGGTCTGGCCTTTCCTGCTGTTGCAGCCTCAAGAAATGCCGATGTTCCAGGCCTGGTCGTAGCCCTCGGGTTGCAACCGGGCCTTTTTCATGGGCAGGACCCTACTGCTTAACCACGCTCGTTGTGACGGGAGCCGTATGTCGATACCACGCTTGAAATCCTACCTATCGCTATTTGCCGCCGTGCTGATGCTCGGCCAGATGGCCACTGCGCAAGCCGAAGCCCTGCCGGACTTCACCACCCTGGTCGAGCAGGCCTCGCCGGCGGTTGTGAACATCAGTACCAAGCAGAAGCTGCCGGACCGCAAGTACGCCACCGGACAGATGCCGGACCTGGAAGGCCTGCCGCCGATGTTCCGCGAGTTCTTCGAGCGCAGCATCCCGCAGCAGCCGCGCCAGCCCCGTGGCGACCGCCAGCGTGAAGCGCAATCGCTGGGCTCGGGCTTCATCATTTCCGATGATGGCTACGTGCTGACCAACAACCACGTGATCGCCGACGCCGACGAAATCATCGTTCGCCTGTCCGACCGCAGCGAACTGCAGGCCAAGCTGGTCGGCACCGACCCGCGTACCGACGTGGCGCTGCTGAAGGTCGACGGCAAGAACCTGCCGACGGTGAAACTGGGCGACTCGTCGAAGCTGAAGGTCGGCGAATGGGTACTGGCCATCGGCTCGCCATTCGGTTTCGACCACTCGGTGACCAAGGGTATCGTCAGTGCCAAGGGCCGCACCTTGCCGAACGATACCTATGTGCCGTTCATCCAGACCGACGTGGCGATCAACCCGGGCAACTCCGGTGGCCCGCTGTTCAACATGAATGGCGAAGTGGTCGGTATCAACTCGCAGATCTTCACCCGCTCCGGTGGCTTCATGGGTCTGTCGTTCGCCATTCCGATCGACGTGGCACTGGACGTCTCCAACCAGTTGAAGAAGGATGGCAAGGTCAGCCGCGGCTGGCTCGGCGTGGTGATCCAGGAAGTCAACAAGGACCTGGCCGAATCCTTCGGCCTGGACAAGCCGGCCGGCGCGCTGGTGGCCCAGGTCCTGGAAGACGGCCCGGCGGCCAAGGGCGGCCTGCAGGTGGGTGACGTGATCCTCAGCCTCAACGGCCAGCCGATCGTAATGTCCGCCGACCTGCCGCATCTCGTGGGCGGTCTGAAGGATGGTGCCAAGGCCCGTCTGGATATCATCCGCAACGGCAAGCGCCAGAACCTCGATGTGACCATCGGCGCCCTGCCTGACGAAGACGCGGAAGTCACCACCACCCCGGGCGGCGCCGTCGAGCGCAGCAGCAACCGCCTGGGTGTGAGCGTGTCGGACCTGACCGCCGAGCAGAAGAAAACCCTCGAACTGCAAGGCGGTGTGGTCATCAAGGATGTCCAGGACGGCCCCGCAGCCATGATCGGCCTGCGCCCGGGCGATGTGATCAGCCACCTGAACAACCAGGCGATCACCTCGGCCAAGCAGTTCACGGAGATCGCCAAGGAACTGCCGAAGAACCGTTCGGTGTCCATGCGCGTCCTGCGCCAGGGGCGTGCCAGCTTCATTACCTTCAAGCTGGCTGAATAACAGCCACAAGCGGTAAGGCATAAGCTGCAAGAGAGAGGCGCCTCTTTCTTGCAGCTTTTTGCTTTCTGATAATACAGCGCGGACCCTGTGGGAGCGGGTTCACCCGCGATTGCGTCGGTGAATCCACCACCGTAATCGCGGGTGAACCCGCTCCCACAGGGGCCGCGGCGCCCGGCGAACGGAATCTCCCACAACCCATCGGCATCAGGTACAATTCCCGGCTATTTTTCGGCGGGCGTCCGGCCCGCGGCCTTTTTGAGTGTTGATCCGTGAGTGATTTGAGTCATATCCGCAATTTCTCCATCATCGCCCACATTGACCACGGCAAGTCGACCCTGGCTGACCGGTTCATCCAGATGTGCGGCGGCCTGAGCGACCGTGAGATGGAGGCGCAGGTTCTCGATTCCATGGACCTCGAGCGCGAACGCGGAATCACCATCAAGGCCCACAGCGTCACCCTGCACTACAAGGCAGGCGACGGCAAAACCTACCAGCTGAACTTCATCGATACCCCCGGCCACGTCGACTTCACCTATGAAGTCAGCCGTTCGCTGGCTGCCTGCGAGGGCGCCTTGCTGGTGGTCGATGCCGGGCAGGGCGTCGAGGCGCAGTCCGTCGCCAACTGCTATACCGCCATCGAGCAGGGCCTGGAAGTCATGCCGGTGCTGAACAAGATGGACCTGCCCCAGGCCGATCCGGACCGGGTCAAGGAAGAAATCGAGAAGATCATCGGCATCGACGCCACCGACGCCGTGGCCTGTTCGGCCAAGAGCGGCATGGGCGTCAACGACGTGCTCGAGCGCCTGGTACAGACCATTCCGGCGCCGGAAGGCGAGATCGACGCGCCATTGCAGGCGCTGATCATCGACTCCTGGTTCGACAACTACCTGGGTGTCGTGTCCCTGGTCCGCGTGCGCCACGGCCGCGTGAAGAAGGGCGACAAGATCCTGGTCAAGTCCACCGGCAAGGTGCACCTGGTCGACAGCGTCGGCGTCTTCACCCCGAAACACACGGTTACCGCCGACCTCAAGGCCGGTGAAGTGGGCTTCATCATCGCCAGCATCAAGGAAATCCTCGGTGCGCCGGTGGGCGACACCCTGACCCTGTCCTCGACGCCCGAAGTCGAAGTGCTGCCAGGTTTCAAACAGATCCAGCCGCAGGTATATGCCGGCCTGTTCCCGGTGAGTTCCGACGATTTCGAAGATTTTCGCGATGCGTTGCAGAAACTGACCCTGAACGACTCTTCGCTGCAGTACACCCCTGAAAGCTCCGACGCCCTGGGCTTCGGCTTCCGTTGCGGCTTCCTCGGCATGCTGCACATGGAGATCATCCAGGAGCGCCTGGAGCGCGAATACGACCTGGACCTGATCACCACCGCGCCGAGCGTGATCTTCGAGGTCAAGCTCAAGACCGGCGAAACCATCTATGTCGACAACCCGTCGAAACTGCCGGACATCTCCTCGGTCGAAGACTTCCGCGAGCCGATCGTCGCAGCGACCATCCTCGTGCCCCAGGAGCACCTGGGCAACGTCATTACCCTGTGCATCGAGAAGCGTGGCGTCCAGCGCGACATGCAGTTCCTCGGCTCGCAGGTGCAGGTGCGCTACGACCTGCCGATGAACGAGGTGGTACTGGACTTCTTCGACCGTCTCAAGTCCACCAGTCGCGGCTATGCTTCGCTGGATTACCATTTCGACCGTTATCAGTCGGCCAACCTGGTCAAGCTCGATGTACTGATCAACGGCGACAAGGTCGATGCCCTGGCATTGATCGTGCACCGCGACAACGCGCACTACAAAGGTCGCGCGTTGACCGAGAAGATGAAGGAACTGATCCCGCGGCAGATGTTCGACGTAGCGATCCAGGCAGCCATCGGCGGCCAGATCGTTGCCCGGACCACGGTCAAGGCGCTCAGAAAGAACGTACTGGCCAAATGTTACGGTGGCGACGTGAGCCGTAAGCGCAAGCTGCTGGAGAAACAGAAGGCTGGTAAGAAACGCATGAAACAGGTGGGCAACGTGGAGATTCCACAAGAAGCCTTCCTCGCCGTGCTCCGGTTGGATAGCTAGGTCCTATGTCACTAAATTTCCCGCTGTTGCTGGTCATCGCAGTCTTTGTCTGTGGGCTGTTGGCGCTGATCGATCTGCTGTTCCTGGCCCCGCGTCGGCGGGCCGCCATCGCCACCTACCAGGGCAGCGTCAGCCAGCCCGAGGTGTCGGTGCTCGAGCAGTTGAACAAGGAGCCGTTGCTGGTCGAGTACGGCAAGTCGTTCTTCCCGGTGCTGTTCATCGTGCTGGTGCTGCGCTCGTTCCTGGTCGAGCCGTTCCAGATCCCTTCGGGATCGATGAAGCCGACCCTGGAAGTGGGCGATTTCATCCTGGTCAACAAGTTCTCCTATGGCATCCGCCTGCCGGTGATCGACAAGAAAGTCATCGAGGTCGGTGACCCGCAGCGCGGCGATGTGATGGTGTTCCGCTACCCGAGCGACCCGAACGTCAACTACATCAAGCGTGTGGTCGGCTTGCCGGGCGACGTGGTGCGCTATACCAGCGACAAGCGCCTGTACGTCAACGGCCAGCAGGTTGCCGAGCAACTGGTCGGTGCCGAGCCGGGTACCCTGGGCAGCGCCGAGCTGTACAAGGAAAAGCTCGGCGAGGCCGAGCACCTGATCCGCAAGGAAATGAGTCGCTACCGCATGCCGCCGGACCAGCAATGGACGGTACCTGCCGGCCACTACTTCATGATGGGCGACAACCGCGACAACTCCAACGACAGCCGCTACTGGGACGACCCGTCGATTCCCAAGGAGCTGCTGGGAATGGTTCCGGACCAGAACATCGTCGGCAAGGCCTTTGCCGTCTGGATGAGCTGGCCAGAGCCGAAACTCAGCCACTTCCCGAGCCTGTCCCGGGTCGGGCTGATCAAGTAGCACCTTCACGGCGCTGTCCCAGGACGGCGCCGAATGCTTTTCTGGCATAGGCTGTAACGAGGGACCGGACGCGGTTCCCAGCCATCCGGGCGAGCAGCAATGAATCCAAAACGTTTTTCAGGATCCGCATTTGAACAAGGCTTTGATCTCGACGGCCGCTGGCCGGACTGAACCGAGCGGCATCGGCGCCCCGTCGTCGCCGCTGAACCGCCACGAACTTCGCGTGGGGTCACTGTGAGCCCTTCCCTGAGTCGCCTGGAGCGCAAGCTCGGCTACAGCTTCAAGAACCAGGAGCTGATGCTGCTGGCCCTGACCCACCGCAGCTACGCCGGCCGCAACAACGAGCGCCTGGAGTTCCTCGGTGACGCCATCCTCAACTTCGTTGCCGGCGAAGCCCTCTTCGAACGCTTCCCCCAGGCCCGCGAAGGCCAGTTGTCGCGCCTGCGCGCCCGCCTGGTCAAGGGCGAGACCCTGGCCCTGCTGGCCCGCGGTTTCGAGCTGGGTGATTACCTGCGCCTGGGTTCGGGCGAGCTGAAAAGCGGTGGTTTCCGTCGCGAGTCGATCCTTGCCGATGCCCTCGAAGCCCTGATCGGCGCGATCTACCTCGACGCCGACATGCAGACCGCCCGCGAGCGCGTGCTGTCGTGGCTGGCCGGTGAATTCGAAAGCCTGACCCTGGTGGACACCAACAAGGACCCGAAAACCCGCCTGCAGGAATTCCTGCAGTCCCGGGCCTGCGAACTGCCCCGCTATGAAGTGGTGGATATCCAGGGCGAGCCGCATTGCCGGACCTTCTTCGTCGAGTGCGAAGTGACCCTGTTGACCGAAAAAAGCCGGGGGCAGGGTGTCAGCCGGCGTATCGCCGAGCAGGTCGCTGCCGCTTCGGCATTGATCGCCCTGGGCGTGGAGAATGGCAATGACTGAACAGAACACCACCCGTTGCGGCTACGTCGCCATCGTCGGCCGTCCCAACGTGGGCAAGTCGACGCTACTCAATCACATCCTCGGGCAGAAGCTGGCGATCACCTCGCGCAAGCCGCAGACCACCCGACACAACATGCTGGGGATCAAGACCGAGGGTGATGTCCAGGCGATCTACGTCGATACCCCCGGCATGCACAAGAGCAATGAAAAAGCGCTCAACCGCTACATGAACAAGACGGCCTCGGCGGCGTTGAAGGACGTCGACGTGGTGATCTTCGTCGTCGACCGCACCCGCTGGACCGACGAGGACCAGCTTGTTCTCGAACGCGTGCAGTACGTGCAGGGCCCGGTGATCCTGGCGATCAACAAGACCGACCGCATCGAAGAGAAAGCCGACCTGATCCCGCACCTGCAATGGCTGCAGGAGCAACTGCCGAATGCCGAGATCGTGCCGATCTCCGCCCAGCAGGGGCACAACCTGGAGGCCCTGGAGGCGTTGATCGCCAAGCACTTGCCGGAGAACGAGCACTTCTTCCCGGAAGACCAGATCACCGACCGCAGCAGCCGTTTCCTTGCCGCCGAGCTGGTGCGCGAGAAGATCATGCGCCAGCTCGGTGCCGAGCTGCCGTACCAGATCACCGTGGAAATCGAGGAATTCAAGCAGCAGGGGCATGTCCTGCACATCCACGCGCTGATCCTGGTCGAGCGTGACGGGCAGAAGAAAATCATCATTGGCGACAAGGGCGAGCGCATCAAGCGCATCGGCTCCGAAGCGCGCAAGGATATGGAAGTGCTGTTCGACGCCAAGGTCATGCTCAACCTCTGGGTCAAGGTCAAGGGTGGCTGGTCCGACGACGAGCGCGCCCTGCGCTCCCTGGGCTACGGCGACCTGTAATCCGCCTGGCCCGATGCCGTCCGGTGTCGGGCCGACTCTCCTGCGAACGCCATCATGGAACAGCCAGAGGCCCTGCCGGCCTACGTTCTGCATAACCGTGCCTACCGCGAAACCAGTGCCCTGGTGGATTTCCTTACGCCGCAGGGGCGTTTCCGTGCGGTCATGCGCCGCGCCCGGGGCAAGGGCGGCAGCCTGGCACGGCCGTTCGTGCCGCTGGAGCTTGAACTGCGCGGGCGCGGCGAGCTGAAGAATGTCGGTCGTCTCGACAGCGTCGGCGTCGCTGCCTGGCTGCACGGTGATGCGCTGTTCAGCGGGCTATATCTGAATGAGCTGCTGATTCGCCTGCTGCCGGCCGAGGATCCCCATCCAGCGCTATTCGTCCACTACGCCGCGACCTTGCAGGCACTGGCCGAGGGGCGCGCGCTGGAGCCCTTGCTGCGCAGTTTCGAATGGCGCCTGCTGGACGAACTCGGCTATGCCTTCGCCCTGGACCAGGACATCAACGGTGATGCCCTCGAGCCCGACGGCTGGTACCGCCTGCAGACCGATG
Organism: Pseudomonas bharatica; assembly: GCF_048586865.1. Lineage (NCBI taxonomy): Bacteria > Pseudomonadati > Pseudomonadota > Gammaproteobacteria > Pseudomonadales > Pseudomonadaceae > Pseudomonas > Pseudomonas bharatica. The sequence goes on from NZ_JBMAWR010000025.1 coordinate 82,025, forward strand.
CCGGGCTGGAGCGGGTCTGGTTGCTCCAGCCCGGCCTGTTCAGCGGCCGTGATCTGGCGGCCATGGCGCAGGCCGACTGGGAAGCCCCCGGTGTCCTGGCCGCGGCCAAGCGCCTGATGCGCCAGGCGCTGGCGGTCCACCTGGGCGGTCGTCCGCTGGTCAGCCGCGAACTGTTTCGCAAGCGCTGAGCACGACGTATGCTGTCGGGCTCAATCTTCAGGAGAGTTTCTTCGTGACCCACAGCAACCGCATCCTTCTCGGTGTCAACATCGACCATGTGGCGACCCTGCGCCAGGCCCGTGGTACCCGCTACCCGGACCCGGTCAAGGCTGCGCTGGACGCCGAGGAGGCCGGTGCCGACGGGATTACCGTGCACTTGCGCGAGGATCGCCGGCACATCCAGGACCGTGACGTACTGGTGCTCAAGGATGTGCTGCAGACCCGGATGAACTTCGAGATGGGTGTCACCGAGGAAATGATGGCCTTCGCCGAGCGCATTCGTCCGGCGCATATCTGCCTGGTACCCGAGACCCGCCAGGAACTGACCACCGAGGGCGGGCTGGATGTCGCCGGCCAGGAAGCGCGGATCAAGGCGGCGGTGGAGCGCCTGTCGAAGCTGGGCTCTGAAGTGTCCCTGTTCATCGATGCCGACGAGCGGCAGATCGAGGCTTCCCGTCGCGTCGGAGCCCCTGCCATCGAGCTGCATACCGGGCGTTATGCCGATGCCCACAGCCCGGCGCAAGAGGCTGACGAGCTGAAGCGGATTGCCGATGGCGTGGCCTTTGGCCTGGGCCAGGGCCTGATCGTCAATGCCGGGCATGGCCTGCATTACCACAATGTCGAGGCGGTGGCGGCGATCAAGGGTATCAACGAGCTGAACATCGGCCATGCGCTGGTGGCCCATGCCCTCTTTGTTGGCTTCAAGGGCGCCGTGGCGGAAATGAAGGCTTTGATCCTGGCTGCCAGCCGCGGTTGATCTTTCGGGCCTCATCGCGGGTGAACCCGCTCCCACAGGTTACGCGTACTCTGTGGGAGCGGGTTCACCCGCGATGAGGCCTGACATTCAGTCGGGAAACACCAGGCTGAACCGTGTCGGCCCATCCACCGCACTCGCCACCTCGACCCGTCCCCCATGCACCTGCATGATCGACCTGACGATCGCCAGCCCCAGCCCGGTCCCTCCGTCCAGCCGCGAACGACCGCAGCCTGCCCGGTAAAACCGCTCGAACAGATGCGGTACGTGCTCCGCCGCAATGCCCGGTCCGTGATTCTCGACCCAGCAGCTCAGCCCGGCTTCCTGCGGCTCTATCCCGATCCGCACCGCTTGTCCCTCGGCGCCATGCCGGATGGCATTGCTCAGCAGGTTCGACAACGCCCGCTGGATCATCAGCCGATCCCCACGCACCGTACCCCAGCCGCGTACTTTCAGTTCTATCCCTTTGCTTTCCGCACTCAGCTCGAACAACTCCACCACCCGCCGGACTTCCTCCCCCAGCGCCACGGGGTTCAACGGCACCCTGGTGGAGGGCTGCTCCACCTGGGCGAGAAACAGCATGTCGGTGATGATCCGGGTCAGCCGGGTCAGTTCCTCGATGCTGTCTTCCAGCGCCAGCTTGTAGTCCTCTGGCGGGCGCTCGCGGCTAAGCGTCACCTGGGCCTTGCCCAGCAGGTTGCTGATCGGCGTACGCAGTTCATGGGCGAGATCGTCGGAGAATTGCGCAAGTTGACCCACGCCGTTCTCCAGCCGGTCGAGCATGACGTTGATGCTCTGCGCCAGGGTCTGCAATTCCAGCGGCAGACTGTCTTGCGGGAGGCGATGGTTCAGCTCCTGGGCCGAGACCTGTTCGGCGACTCGCCGGAAACGCCGCAGCGGCGCGAGCCCGCCCTGCACCAGGCGCCAGGCGCAGACCCCGATCAGCAACAGCAGCAAGGGCAAGGCGAGCAGGGTGGAGCGCAGGTAGGCATGGAGCAGGCCGAGGTCTTCGCTGCGATTGACCGTCAACAGTACCTGCACCGCCGTGCCGTCGCGCAAACGCATATCGCGTCCGGCGGTAAGCAGCGGGTTGTCCGCACTGTCGACCCATTCCCTGAAACCCAGGCGCGGGCCGGCCACGAAGGGTTCGGCGGGCGCTTCAAGGGCCGGGCCAAGGCTCAGGCGTGCCGGATGCCGGGCGCTCTGCTCGACCACGCTGAGGCTGAGATTGTCGTGCCCCATGACCACGTCAAGCAGCGGATGAGCGCCGGCACCCAGATCAGTGATCTTGAGATCGGCGTTCAGGCTGTGCTCGATCTGCTCCATCTTGCGTTGCAGATGGTCGCGGGCGCGTTGGTCCAGTTCACGGTCCAGGGCGAAGACCGCCAGGGCCGCCAGCAGCAGGACCAGCGCCGCGCCCATCAGGATCACGCTCAGGCCCAGGCGCAACGACAGGCGCGCCGGCTTCATTCGCGGGCTTCCAGCACGTAGCCGACGCCACGCAGGGTGTGGATCAGCTTGCCTTCGAACGGATCGTCGATCTTCGCCCTCAGGCGGCGGATCGAAACCTCTACCACGTTGGTGTCGCAGTCGAAATTCATGTCCCAGACCAGCGAGATGATCTGGGTCCGCGACAGCACCTCGCCGCTCTGGCGCATCAGCAGATGCAGGAGGGAAAACTCCTTGGCGGTCAGGTCGATGCGCTGGCCGCCGCGCCAGGCACGATGACGGCCGGGATCGAGTTCCAGGTCGGCGACTTTCAGGGTGGCCGGTTGCAATGGCTGTTCGCTGCGGCGCAGCAGGCTGCGTACCCGGGCCAGCAGCTCGGGGAATTCGAAGGGCTTGAGCAGATAGTCGTCGGCGCCCAGGTCGAGGCCCTTTACCCGGTCGGCCAGGCGGCCGTGGGCCGTGAGCATCATGATCCGCGTCGCCGACTGCGCGCGCAGGCGTTGCAGCACGGTCCAGCCGTCCAGCTCCGGCAGGTTGACGTCGAGGATCACCAGGTCGTATGGCTGTTGCCGGGCCAGGTGCAGGCCGTCGGTGCCGGTCCGCGCGCAGTCCACCACGTAGCCGTTTTCGCTCAGGCCTTGTTGCAGGTAATCGGCGGTGCGGACTTCGTCCTCGATGATCAATAGGCGCATGGCAGGCTCTGGCATGGGAAAGGCGGCGAGTCTCGGGCCTGAAGTAGCTTCAGGGTCAAGCGAGGGGAGAGGTATGGTATGACAGGGTGTTGCAGAGGTGGGGAAGGTTACGGATTTGTAATCTTGCAGCCATTTGCGGGTTAGGTGTTCTCTCGGGCCTCATCGCCGGCAACGCCGGCTCCCACAGGGTTTTGTGTGCACCACATGACCTGTGGGAGCCGGCGTTGCCGGCGATTGGCCCTCAAGAGCAACCTATTTGCGAGCTACGAGCACCGCCCGCCGAGGCGCTGGCAGCCCTTCGATGGTCCGGCCGTGATCCTGCGGATCAAGGAAGTCACTCAGCGATTGATACTTCATCCACTCGGTACTGCGCTGCTCTTGCACGCTGGTGGTGCTCACATCCACACAGCGCACATCGCTGAAGCCGGCCCGTCGCAACCAGCGTTCCAGCGCCGGCACCGACGGCAGGAACCAGACGTTGCGCATCTGCGCGTAACGGTCCTCGGGCACCAGCACCTGGTGCTCGTCACCTTCGATCACCAGGGTTTCCAGGACCAGCTCGCCGCCCTTGACCAGGCAATCCTTCAGCGCCAGCAGATGCTCGATCGGCGAGCGCCGGTGATAGAACACGCCCATCGAAAACACCGTGTCGAAGCCTTCCAGCGCCGCGGGCAGGTCTTCCAGGGCGAAGGGCAGGTGCCAGGCCGGCAGGTCCGGCAGGTAGCGCTGCACCGCCTGGAACTGGCAGAAGAACAGCCAGTTGGGGTCGACGCCGATCACGCTGTCGGCACCGGCGCCGAGCATGCGCCACTGGTAGTAGCCGTTGCCGCAGCCGACATCCAGCACCCGCTTGCCACGCAGGTCCAGGTGCGGGGCGACCCGCGCCCACTTCCAGTCCGAACGCCATTCGGTATCCACATGCACGCCGAACAGGTCGAACGGTCCCTTGCGCCATGGCGAAAGGCCCATCAAGGCGGCGCGAGCCTGCTCGCGGGTGGCCTCGTCGCAGGCGAAGTCCAGGCGCAGGCCGTTGACCAGATCGACCTCGCTCGGCATCAGCGTTGGCAGCCGGTCCAGCGCGCTTTGCCAGCGTTCCAGGTCGCCATGGCCTTTTTCCAGCTTGGCATCGAGTTGCGCTTGCAGGCCTTGCGACCAGTGCGCCAGGGGCGTACCCGCCAGGCGGCGGACCAGGGGAGAAAGATCGATCATGGCAGGGCAATCAGGGAGGCGAAGTTCAGGCACTGGAACCACGGCACCACCTTGGAGAAACCGGCGGCCTCAAGGCGCGCGCGGTGTTCTTCGAGGCTGTCGGGTTTCATCACGTTTTCGATGGCACTGCGTTTCTGGGCGATTTCCAGTTCGCTGTAGCCGTTGGCGCGCTTGAAGGCGATATGCAGGTCGGTGAGCAAGGCATGTTCGTCGGCGTCTTCGAAGCGTAGTTTTTCCGAAAGGATCAGGGCGCCACCCGGCACCAGGGCCTGGCGGATCTTGCCGAGCAAGGCCAGGCGCGCCGCCGGCTCGATGAACTGCAGGGTGAAGTTCATCGCCACCACCGAGGCCGGTTGCAGTTCCAGCGCGGTGATATCGGCTTCGAGCACCTGCACGGGGAGCAGTTCCTGGTACATGGCGTCCTGGGCCTTCAGGTACTCGGCGCAGCGTTCGACCATGGCCGCGGAATTGTCCACCGCCAGCACCCGACAGCCGTCGCTGCGTACATGCCGGCGCAGGGCCTGGGTCACCGCGCCGAGGGAACTGCCGAGGTCGTAGAGCAGGGTATCCGGCCGGGCGAACTGCGCGGCGAGCACGCCGATGTTCTCGACGATGGTCGGGTAGCCGGGCACCGAGCGCTTGATCATGTCAGGGAACACCCGCACCACATCTTCGTTGAAGGTGAAGTCGGGCACCTGATCCAGCGCGGCGGCGAATAGACGGTCGGGTTCTTGGCTCACGGTCTGTACACGGGATGGTCGAAAACGGGGCGACATTCTAGCCAAGTGGGAAAGCCGTGCCTATGCGTTGCCGGACGGATGCCCGGCTTCGTCGCGGTTTGCCGGAGCTTTCCCGCCTTGTGTGGCGAAGTCCGGCGATTCCGCGCCGGTCTTGCGGCGCCTAGGGTGATCTCCTGCCTTTGCGGCCAAAGGGCAGCTATTTTTGCCAAGGACAAGACCATGAACACCAAAGAAAATGATTCGTTGCAGGCGCTGGATACCCAGCAGCGTGCCGAATTCGTGCCCCAGCAGTATTTCGACGTCATTTCCAGGCGCGCCGACAACAACCGCATGCAGCCGGCGCTGATCTTCACGGACGACAACCTGAGAAGCATCAAGCGCTACGTTCACTACGTACTGCGCCTGCCCAAGAGCATCGAAGAGATCAACGGTGCCCACGACCTGTCGCTGCTCGGTATCGATGCCGCCCAGGTTCACCGGCTCTTTACCAACCTGCGTATCCATGTCGGGGCCTGGGATGTACTGGAGCGGGAAACCAAGAGCCTCGGCACCCGCCTTGAGATATTCGCCCAGTCCTTCATCACCGATGGCGGCGCGTTGATCACGACGCTCCAGCAGACCGAGGCTTTTCGCACGCTCAGGGCCCGCCTGCGTGACGTGGTCGACGAAGTCTCGCTTGCCCGTACGGGCTTCAGCCCGCTCGGGGAAGAAGATCGCAAGCAGGTAGCCAGCATTCGCAGCCACTTGGAGTTCATCGCCAAGGACATCAGCGATGTACGCGGGAGCATCACGGCGATCAAGACGCGTGCCCAGTGGTTCGCCGATGTGGTAGTCCATCAGCTGCGTCCGGAAACCGATGCACTGAACCGCCAGATCAAGGATATAAGCCCGGAAAAACTCATCGATGACCTGCGCCAGCAGATCGCCCCGCTCGACAAGCAAATCGAGGACATGGATGTCTCCTACCAGAAACTGGTTGGGCTGGCCTTCACCGGGCTGCTGTTCGGGCCCATTGGCGTAGCGATAACCGGCGGCATCTACGGTGCCCAGGCCGAGGCCGTGCGCGCGGCCAACAACCTCCTGCGCCGCAAGCGCGAGGCACTGGTGCAGCAGATCCAGGCGATAAGCCCCATGGTCGCGGTGTTCGAAACCACCACCCTGCAGATCGCCGACCTGAAGTTCCGCCTGACCGAAGTGCAGACCGCCGCGAAGAACCTCGAGGATGTCTGGAGCATGCTGGGCGTCTATGTCGAGCAGTCCGGCGAGGAGTTGGCGCTCATCGACAACGATATCGAGCTGGCGACCTTCATGCTGCGCTTCGAACGGGTCCTGCGTCCTTGGCACAGCATCCGTGAAATCTCTTCGCAACTGTCGAAGATCTTCAATGAAACCGTGGACGAAATCACTCAGGAAGGAACCTTCAAATGAACCAGCCCAACCCGCAGGCGTTGCCGGACATCAGCCGGATGAACGATCTGAAGGAAGATTTCCTCAAGCAGTTTTACAGCACCACCGGCGCCCTGCTGCCGGCGTTGCGCGAGCAGTTGGCCAGCCTGTCCGAGCGCCTGCTGGACACTGATCGCCTGCTTTCCGAGCGCGTGCTCAGCGCCCTGGTGCTGGTGGGCAATCACAAATGGGCCGACCTGGCATTCGTTCTTGCCCAGAGCCCTGGCCAGGGGCAGGTGCTGGAGCAGGACGCCCTGCGCGACAGGCAGCGTCTGGAAGCCAAGGGCCAGGAAATCGCCGATGCCCTGGCGCGCCTGGGCAAGGCGCGGCTTCCTGCGGTGCAGGAGCGCGCCGATTCGCTGGCCGGGCAACGGGATGCCTTGAGCGCGAACATCGCCAACCAGGAAGCGCGCATCGAGGGCTTCGATGCCCAGATCGATGCCATGAGCGAAGTGATCGACGCGTTCGAGGTGCCTGATCTGCAGAGGGTCTTCAAGGGCATGATCCCGAGCGAAGCGGAAATTGCCCTGCTACAGAAAATGCTGCTCAAGGGTGTCGACCCGGACAGCCTGATGGCGGCTGCACGGATCTTCGTGGACAAGGTCGCCGGGCTGCTGGAAGGGCGCAAGCTGAGCGAGGTGATCAAGTTGCGCACGAGGAAGGTCATCGAACGCGGTGTATTGCTCGATGAAGTCTGTGACTGGAAGGCACGGCGTGCAGCACTGGAGCGCGAGTTGGCGGAGTTGCCCGGCATAGCCGCCCTCGGCGGGGTACGGGACCAGTGGCTGGAACACGCAGCGACGCTGGCTCGCGGCTGGACAGAACGGGTCGAGGCGGTGGGCGCGCAGACCGGGCTGGAGGCCATGGCTGACGCCCTGTGCGCGATGGAGGCCTGGTTGCTGGCCGTGCGGCGTCGCTACGAGGAGCTCTAGCGCACCCTGACGACACAGTCCAGGCGCTGTGCAGGCGTTTCTTGCGGAGCCCAGGGTTGCTGGTAGACCAGGAGCAGACGGCCCTGCCCGGCGGCCTTGGCCCGGAAGCGCCAGGTGGACTGGCCATCGCTGCCGACCATGCCGTCGTTGTCGTTGCTGCGATAGACCTCGGGGCCCAGGGCGCCGAGGACGCTGCCAGCGGCATCCTGAACCTGCCAACGGTAACCGGTGCTGGGATTGCTCGGCAGGGTAAGGGTCAGCGCCTGGCCGATATCCAGGTCGATCGGGCATTGGCTCTGCTTTTCCACCACCACAGGCTCGGTGCGGGTAGTGTCGTGGGAGCAGGCGGCGAGAAGAGCGAGGCCCGACAGCAGGGCGGTACGGCGGATCGTCATGCAGCACTCCGGAACGCGGGTGGGCTTTGGGTATCGGTCTCGGAGCTTAAACCGGATGGGTTGTCGGGTTCTACCTGTTGATTTTGAGGGCCTCATCGCTGCATGGGTATCTACACATCTTTTCCGAAGACAGTGTTGATCCCAGGTCACTTGTCGAGAGACCGCATGATCGCCACCAGGCGCATGCCGATAGATCTTCAGCGCTCTCCAGACCGAGCGCCGCCCGCGCGGCGCATCGCCGGCAACGCCGGCTCCCACATTTGTTGCAACGTACCTATGCCTGACAGGCCATAGTGATCGCCTTGTTTGTACGACGCGATACCGTGTCGAACCCAACAGCTTCCCCGCAGTAGATCGCCGAACATCCAAAGGCTGGCAACGGAGACCTCACAGGCCATGGCGCGTTGCAACAAAATGGACTGCAAAA
>NZ_JBMAWR010000026.1:0-87637 GCF_048586865.1 Pseudomonas bharatica
TGTCCCTGCAAATCAAAGAGTTATGTTTTGTTCTATGAGAGCTGGCTTGCCAGCGATGAGGCCGGTAGCAGCCACAAGTGGCCGTAGCGGCCTCAATCTCCCAACCCCATCGCCCGCCGATACTGCTTCGGTGTAAACCCGGTCAACTGCTTGAACTGCCGGGTGAACGCGCTGTGGTCGGTGTACCCGCACTGCAAGGCCACCTCGGTGATCGGCAGCCCCGTCGACAACAAGCGGTGCGCATGTTCCAGGCGTACCTTGTGGATCATCTGCCGCGGCGTGAGGTGGAACACCCGCTTGCAGTAGCGCTCCAGTTGCGCCACGGAAATCCCGGCGATCCGGGTCAGTTCGCTCAAGGTCACCGGGCGATGGAAATGGCTGCGGATGTATTCGTCCACCGCCCCCAGGCGCTCGTAGGCCGGGTGCGCGGAACTGGCCGATTGCAGGTCTACCGATACGCCGGCCAGACCGATGATCTGCCCCTCGCGGTTGAACAGCGGCCGCTTGTGGGTCAGGCACCAGCCCGGCTCGCGCGAGCCATACAGGTGCAGTTCCAGCTGATCTTCCAGTACCCGCCCTTCCTGCAGGACGCGCCGATCCTGATCGGTATAACCAGGCCCGAATTGCGCCGGAAAGACTTCGGCACTGGTCTTGCCCAGCAACGGTTTCAAACTTTTCAGGCCACAACGCTGAACCAGCGCGGCATTGGCCAGCAAATAACGCGCCTGTACATCCTTGATGAATATCGTCGCATTGGGAATGGCGTCGAACAGCGGCAGCAGGCAGGCCAGCCCGGATAACAACTCCTCGATAGTAGCGGGTCGATAGTGATCGTTGCCCTGGAACAGGATGGCAAATGCATTGGGGTTCACGTGAGGGTGTCTCCGGTTCCTGACCGACTGGTAAAAATCCGCTCGTACTTCAAGCCGGACGCCAGCTTGCCGCAGCCGGGCATGGCTGTCGAGCAGCGCGCCAAACCTGACGGGGCGCGGCCTGCAACGCTTCAGAAATTTCCCAAGAACTTTGTCGAAATTTCCTGACTATGCCGATTTCGTCATTTCCACTGGAGAAAAACATCAAGCGCCAAGGGCCTCGATGAGTTCACTGTATGGGCATTGCCCGGGTCGTCGAAGTGCACCGGCGGCGTATCGGCAATAGCACTGTCAGCGGCGGGAGATATACCGGCCAATTGCAGTGGAAGTATCGGAGAACAACGCTCCAGAACTCGCGAACCTGTTTTAACAGTGACATCCACCCTGCCTATCCAATAACCCACAAGAAGGCACCGCCATGTCAGGCAAGTTCAAGAAACAACTGTCATTGATAGACCTCACCTTTATCGGGCTGGGCGCGATATTCGGCTCCGGCTGGCTGTTCGCAGCAAGCCATGTGTCTGCCATCGCCGGCCCCGCCGGGATCTTTTCCTGGCTGCTCGGCGGCTTCGCCGTGCTGCTGCTGGGCATCGTCTACTGCGAGCTGGGCGCGGCATTGCCTCGGGCCGGTGGCGTGGTGCGTTATCCGGTGTATTCCCACGGTCCGCTGCTTGGCTACCTGATGGGCTTCATCACCCTGATCGCCTTTTCCAGCCTGGTCGCCATCGAAGTGGTCGCCGCCCGCCAGTACGCCGCCGCCTGGTTCCCGGAGCTGACCAAGAGCGGTTCCAGCGACCCGACCCTGCTCGGCTGGCTGGTGCAGTTCGGCCTGCTGTGCCTGTTCTTCGTGCTGAACTACAACAGCGTGAAGACCTTCGCCAAGTCCAACAACCTGGTGAGCATCTTCAAGTTCATCGTGCCGCTGCTGGTGATCGGCGTGCTGTTCACCTTCTTCAAACCCGACAACTTCAGCGCCCACGGTTTCGCCCCGTTCGGCCTGTCGGGCGTGGAAATGGCGGTGTCCGCCGGCGGCATCATCTTCGCCTACCTGGGCCTGACCCCGATCATCTCGGTGGCCTCGGAAGTGAAGAACCCGCAACGCACCATCCCCATCGCCCTGATCCTTTCAGTGCTGCTGTCCACGGCCATCTACGCCCTGTTGCAGATCGCCTTTCTCGGCGGCGTGCCGAGCGACATGCTGGCCAACGGCTGGGCGGGCGTGACCCGGGAGCTGGCCCTGCCCTATCGCGATATCGCCATCGCCCTTGGTGTCGGCTGGCTGGCCTGGCTGGTGGTGGCCGATGCGGTGATCTCCCCCAGCGGCTGCGGCAACATCTACATGAACGCCACCCCGCGGGTGGTCTATGGCTGGGCCCGGACCGGCACCTTCTTCAGCATCTTCACCCGCATCGACGAGAAGTCCGGCATCCCGCGCCCGGCGCTTTGGCTGACCTTCGGCCTGTCGGTGTTCTGGACCCTGCCGTTCCCGTCCTGGGAGGCGCTGATCAACGTGGTGTCCGCCGCGCTGATCCTCAGCTACGCCGTGGCCCCGGTGACCGTCGCCGCCCTGCGTCGCAACGCCCCCGAGCTGGTGCGCCCGTTCAAGGTCAGGCACATGGCGCTGCTCGGTCCGCTGTCGTTCATCATCGCCGCGCTGATCGTCTACTGGTCCGGCTGGAAGACCGTGTCCTGGCTGCTCAGCCTGCAGATCCTGATGTTCGTCATCTACCTGCTGTGCGGTCGCTTCGTACCGACCATGCACCTGAGCATCGCCCAGCAGGTGCGTTCCTCGGCCTGGCTGATCGGCTTCTACGCCGCGACCATCCTGCTGTCCTGGCTGGGCAGCTTCGGCGGCATCGGGGCCATCGGCCATCCGTTCGACACCCTGGCCGTCGCCCTCAGCGCCCTGGGCATCTACTACTGGGGCGCGGCGACCGGCGTTCCGGCGCACCTGGTGCAGGTGGATGCCGAAGACCACGAAAGCGAAGCCGAGAACGAGCGCCCACATGCACCACTCGTGGTCAGCCCACGGGTGTCCTGAACCGAACCATCCAATGAAGGGGACAGCTTCATGAAACGCATCCACGTGATCGACTCCCATACCGGCGGCGAACCGACGCGCCTGGTACTGGAAGGCTTCCCGGAGATCGCCGGGGCGACCATGGCGCAAAAGCGCGACACCCTGCGTGAACAGCACGACCAATGGCGCCGCGCATGCCTGCTGGAACCGCGCGGCAACGATGTGCTGGTCGGTGCGCTGCATTGCGCGCCGGTCTCGGCGGATGCCACCTGCGGCGTGATCTTCTTCAACAACGCCGGCTACCTGGGCATGTGCGGCCACGGCACCATCGGCCTGGTCAACTCGCTGCAGCACCTTGGCCTGATCCAGCCCGGCGAGCACCGGATCGATACGCCGGTCGGCACCGTCAACGCCACCCTGCACGAGGATGGCCGGGTCACCGTGGGCAATGTGCCGTCGTACCGCTATCGCCGGCAGGTCGAGGTGTCGGTGCCGGGCCATGGCAACTTCCTTGGCGATATCGCCTGGGGTGGCAACTGGTTCTTCCTGGTCTACGAACATGGCCAGGACCTGCGCCTGGACAACGTGGAGCACCTCACCGACCTCACCTGGAAGATGCTCCGGGCCCTGGAAGCGCAAGGCATCACCGGCGAAGGCGGCGCGCCGATCGACCATATCGAACTGTTCGCCGACGACGCCACGGCCGACAGCCGCAACTTCGTCATGTGCCCGGGCAAGGCCTACGACCGCTCGCCCTGTGGCACCGGCACCAGCGCCAAGCTGGCCTGCATGGCCGCCGACGGCGCGCTGGAGCCCGGGCAGACCTGGGTCCAGGCGAGCATCACCGGCAGCCGCTTCGAAGCCCGCTACGAGCGGGACGGCGAGAGGATTCGCCCGTTCATCACCGGGCAGGCCTTCATGACCGCCGACAGCACCTTGCTGATCGATGACGCGGATGCGTTTGCCTGGGGCATTTGAAACTCCAGTCTCCGAACTTGCGCGGACCTGTGGGAGCGGGTTCATCGGACCGCCGAACCGCCACGATTGCGATGGTGAATCCACCACCGCAATCGCGGGTGAACCCGCTCCCACAGGGTCCGCGTCACCCTGACAAAACCAAAGGACCACCACCATGACCAGCAACATCTTCACCGGCACCATCCCGGCCCTGATGACCCCGTGCACCGCAGAGCGCAAACCCGACTTCGATGCCCTGGTGCGCAAGGGCAAGGAACTGATCGATATCGGCATGAGCGCCGTGGTGTATTGCGGCTCGATGGGCGACTGGCCGCTGCTGACCGAGGCCGAGCGCCAGGAAGGCGTGGCCCGCCTGGTCGCGGCCGGGGTGCCGACCATCGTCGGCACCGGCGCGGTCAACACCCGCGAAGCGGTTTCCCATGCCGCCCACGCCGCCAGGGTCGGTGCCCATGGCCTGATGGTCATCCCCCGCGTGCTGTCCCGCGGTGCCTCGCCGGTGGCCCAGGAAGCCCACTTTGCGGCCATCCTCGAAGCCGCACCGAACCTGCCGGCAGTGATCTACAACAGCCCCTATTACGGCTTCGCCACGCGCGCCGAGCTGTTCTTCAAGCTGCGCCGCAAATATCCCGGCCTGATCGGTTTCAAGGAATTCGGCGGCGCCGCCGACATGCGCTACGCCGCCGAGCACATCACCTCCCAGGATGACCAGGTGGTGCTGATGGCCGGCGTCGATACCCAGGTGGTGCACGGCTTCGTCAACTGCGGGGCCACCGGGGCGATCACCGGGATCGGCAACGCCCTGCCCCGCGAAGTCCTGCTGCTGGTCGAGCTGAGCAAGCGTGCCGCCCGCGGCGATGCCGTCGCCCGCAGCCGGGCGCTGGAGCTGTCCGAAGCCCTGCACGTGCTGTCCACCTTCGACGAAGGCTGCGACCTGGTGCTGTATTACAAGTACCTGATGGTGCTCAACGGCGACCTGGAATACACCCTGCACTTCAACGCTACCGACGTGCTCAGCGACGCCCAGCGCAACTACGCGCACAGCCAGTACAGCCTGTTCCGCCAGTGGTACGCCAACTGGTCGAGCACGCACAACCTGGCCTGACCCACCGCTGTCCGGCCGGCGGCCTGCCGCCGGCCCCGAATTCCTTTTCCAGGAGGCGCCATGACCCTGACAGGCAAGATGCTCATCGGCCAACAGGCCGTTACCGGTAGCCGCGAAGCGATCCGCGCGATCGATCCGGCCACCAACCTGCTGCTGGATCCGCTGTATCCGGGCGGCACCCTCGCCCAGGTGGAACAGGCCTGCGCCCTGGCCTGGGCAGCCTTCGACCGTTTCCGCGAAACCTCGCTGGAGGCCCGCGCGACCTTTCTCGAAACCATCGCCGCGCAGATCGAAGCACTCGGCGATGCGCTGATCGACCGCGCCGTGGCCGAAAGCGGTCTGCCCCGCGCCCGTTTGCAGGGCGAACGCGGTCGTACCTGCGGCCAGTTGCGCAGCCTCGCCCGTACCGTGCGTGCCGGCGAATGGCTCGATGTGCGCGTCGACAGTGCCCAACCCCAACGCCAGCCACTGCCCCGCGCCGATCTGCGCCAGCGCCAGGTTCCGCTGGGCCCGGTGGCGGTGTTCGGCGCGAGCAATTTCCCCCTGGCCTTCTCGGTCGCCGGTGGCGATACCGCCTCGGCCCTGGCGGCCGGCTGCCCGGTGGTGGTCAAGGCCCACGGCGCCCACCCGGGCACCAGCGAACTGGTCGGCCAGGCCGTGGCCCGTGCGGTGCAGGTGTGCAACCTGCCGGAAGGGGTGTTTTCCCTGCTCTACGGCTCCGGCCGTGAAGTGGGCATCGCCCTGGTGTGCGACGAGCGAATCAAGGCCGTGGGCTTCACCGGCTCGCGCAGCGGTGGCATCGCCCTGTGCCAGGCCGCCCAGGCCCGGCGCGAACCGATCCCGGTGTATGCCGAGATGAGTTCGATCAACCCGGTGTTCCTCTTCCCGGCAGCGCTTCAGGCCCACGCGGAAACCCTCGCGCAAGGCTTCGTCGCGTCGCTGACCCAGGGTGCCGGGCAGTTCTGCACCAACCCCGGACTGGTCATTGCCCGCCAGGGGCCAGACCTCGACCGCTTCATCGCCAGCGCAGCGCAGCACATCTGGCAGAGCCCGGCACAAACCATGCTCACTCCCGGGATATACAGCGCCTATCGCAGTGGCATCGAGGCCCTGGACGCCAATCCGCATGCCGATATCGCTGCCACCGGCACGCCTGCCGAAGGGCCCAACCAGTGCCAGGCCCATTTGTTCGTCAGCACTGCCCGGGATTTCCTGGGCGACCCGAGCCTGCAGGCGGAAGTCTTCGGTTCGGCGTCGCTGGTGGTCACCTGCGAAGATGAACGGGAGATCCGTGAGGTCGCTGAACACCTGGAAGGCCAATTGACCGCCACCCTGCACCTGGACGACGCCGACCTCGACCAGGCCCGCGCCCTGCTGCCGGTGCTGGAGCGCAAGGCCGGGCGCCTGCTGGTCAATGGCTGGCCGACCGGGGTGGAAGTCTGTGACGCCATGGTCCATGGCGGCCCCTTCCCGGCCACCTCGGACCCGCGCGCGACCTCGGTGGGCACAGCGGCGATCCGGCGCTTCCTGCGCCCGGTGTGCTACCAGGACTTCCCCGACAGCCTGCTGCCGGTGGCCCTGCAACACGGCAACCCGCTGCATCTGCGGCGGCTGCTCGATGGCCAGCGAGAAGCCTGAAACATGGTCACGACCTGTGCTTCGCGCGAGTTCGATATCGCTGTGATCGGCGCCGGCATCGTCGGCGTCGCCTGTGCCCTGCAACTGGCGCGACAAGGCCTGCGGGTGGTGCTGATCGACCGCCAGGCGCCCGGCATGGGCGCCTCGTTCGGCAATGCCGGGCACCTGGCGACCGAGCAGGTGTTTCCCATCGCCGACCTGTCGATCCTCAAGCGCTTGCCGAACATGCTGATGGACCCGATGGGGCCGTTGCGCCTGGACTGGAAGTACCTGCCCAGCGCCATACCGTGGTTCGTCCGCCTGCTGCTGAACCTGCGTCCGGCGCCGTATCGCCGCAGCATCGCAGGCATCCGAGCCCTGAACGAAGCCAGCCTGGAGGCGTGGCGGCGCCTGCTCGGTTCACTGGGCCGGGCTGAAATGCTGCGGGAGGATGGGTCGCTGCTGGTCTTCGAAAAACCGCAATCCGCTGCGGCCCTCGACGCTCTGCAAGCACGCATGCTGGGGCAGAACGTCCCGGTGCAGCGCTGGCAGGCAGATGCCATTCGCCAGGCGGCACCGCAGTTGAGCGAGCACCTGCGCGGTGGGCTGTTCTTCCCCGCCACCGGGCATTTTCTTGATCCTCATGCCACAGTGATGGCGCTGTACGACGCTGCCGTGGCGGCAGGCGTTCGCTTTATTCGACGGGATGTGCAGGGTGCCCGGTTGAAGGCGGACAGCATCGGCCTCGCCACCGACCAGGGCGAGCTGGACGTCGCGCGGGTGCTGGTCAGTTGCGGCGCGCACTCGGCGCGGCTCATCCAGGCCCTGACCGGCAAGCGCGTGCCACTGGATACCGAGCGCGGCTATCACCTGATGCTGCCCCATGAGCACCGGCGCCTGCCGTTCGCGGTGACCTCGCTGGAGCGCAAGTTCATCATGACCCCGATGTCCGCAGGCCTGCGCCTGGCCGGCACGGTGGAATTCGCCGGGCTGGAGCGCCCGGCGAACATGGACCGGGCCTGGCAGTTGCAGAGATTGAGCCGGGGCTTGTTCAAGAAAGAACTGGACGCCCGCGACGCCACGCCGTGGATGGGTTTCAGGCCCTCGCTGCCGGACTCGCTGCCGGTGATCGACCGGGTTTGTGACGGACGGGTGCTGCTGGCGTTCGGGCATCAGCACCTGGGACTGACCCAGGCGGCGGTGACGGCGCAGATGATCGGCGGGTTGATGGGGTCCGGAGTGGAGGGATTGCCGGACCTCGAGCCCTATCGACTCGATCGTTTCTGAGGCCCTGAAGGACACAACAGTCGATCAGACCTGAACACTCAAGGTCGAAGCCGCCACCGCCACCGTCATCAACGCCTTGCTGATCTGCAGATTGAGCAGCGCGTAGTTAAGCATTTCCAGGTGGTGCTCCATGGGTGGAGCCGGTAGGAGGGATACGTCGGCGAGGGCCTTTTCGAGGTGGTTCAGCGCATGCTGCATGGCTTCCTCGCGGGTCAGGCCGGGTGTGGTGCAAAGCGCATAAGGTGGATCAGGAACGATTTTTTTCATGGTTTCGAGCTCTGAGAGGTGAGGATCGAGAAACCACGATTCGCTGCTAAACGAAGGGTGGCGACTGTACACGGGTTAGCAGACCGAGCTCAGAACTCATACCTCGGCGCACCCGAAGGTGCCCACGCGTACAGCCGCCATAAAAGCTGGCTGCGGATGAATTCTGAGGCGGACTGCTAAATCCGGTCATTGCGCTAACAACGACCGACGCAGACTAGGCACCCTTTCCACCCCACGCAACCAAAAAGCGGGCCGGGGAGTATGCTTGGGAAATTGCCTACAAGAAAGTCGGAAATCGATGAACTTTTCAGCGCGTAGGCAACACTTTTTCATCGGTTCCTGTCAGAAAAAACCACGAAACATCCCCTGCAACTGCCGATTCCCCGAGTCCACCAGATGGTTGTCATCGAAGTACAACGCCCTGCCCTCCAGCGACCCCATGCACGCTCCATCCGGGCATAGCCACGGCGCCGGATCCAGCACCTGCACCTGGCAACGGGCGGCCGCGTAGTCGATGGCTTCGTTGGCCCGGCGGTTACGCTCGCGATAGGCCTCCAGCGGCACCGAGATATCCGATGTGCTGCCCAGGATACGCGCCTGCAGATTCAGCCCTTTGTAGACGCTGAACGGCATTTCCGGAATCGGCCGCACGATGTACACCGGGCGTTGTTCGGCCAGGGCGCAGACGGTGCGGGCGTACTCGGCATCGAATTGCCGGGCGAAGGTGGCGGAGTCCTGGTGGCGCTGGCCGTCGAAGTAGACGCGGAAGCGGTTTTCCCGGCGGATGTCCGAGTACAGCGCCGCACGGCTGAGCAGCACCACCGGTACTCCGGGGTATTCATGCTTGAGCAGTTCGAAGCGGCGCTGGTTGAACGCGCGGCATTTGCTTTCCAGCTCGCGGTCCTGCATCTGGAAGTCCATCAGCGTCGGGCAGCCACCACGGGACCAGGACAGCGCGGCCTCGCGGTTGACGATCTGCACCGCAGCGGCAGTCGATTCGGCATGGCTGTCGCCGAACAGGATCACCCGCACTTCGCCTTCGCCCAGCCGGCAGTCCACCACGTCGCGGTCCGCCGCATCCGGGTAGCACTCACGGGTGTACAACGTGCTGGCGTAGACCGGCCGCTGGTGCTCTTCGAAGGCGAAACGCAGCGCCGGGTATTTCTTCACCAGCGAGCCCCCGGCCGAAGCCACCACCACCAGCACCAACGCCATACCGCAGTGCTTGAGCAAGGCCCGCGAAGGCCGACGGACTTTCCCCACGCTGGATTCGACCCAGCGATACGACAGGTAGCCGAGGGCCAGGGTGAGCAGCAGCGCGACGAGCACGTGGGGCGTGCTGTGGAGCAACCCGCAGACATACAGGAAGACCACCAGCGGCCAGTGCCAGAGGTACACCGAGTAGGAAATACGCCCGACCCACTGCAGCGGCACCACCCGGCTGAACAGCGAGTTGCTGTTGGCCTGGATCACCATTGCCGCCCCCAGCGCAGGCAGCAGGGCCAGGTGCCCCGGCCAGGGGTCGCTGCCGGAAAACGCCAGCACCGCGATCAGGATCATCGCCAGGCCGGCGCCTTCGAGCAGGCCGCGCCCCAACCGCGAGAGGCCCAGCGGAAAGAGGAACACCAGCCCGCCAAGGATCATTTCCCAGGCCCGGGTCGGCAGCAGGTAGAAGGCCGCCACCGGATGGCTCTCGGTCAGCAGCACCGAAGCGGCCAGCGAAACGCCGCCCAGCAGCGCCAGCGTCCAGGCCATTGCGCGTTCCCCCAGCCAGCGGAACAGCAGCGGCAACAACAGCGGGTAGAACAGGTAGAACTGCATTTCCACCGACAGCGACCAGGTGTGCAGCAGCCAGTTCTCGTGCAGCGGTGCCGAGAAGTAATCGCCATCCTCGGCGAAATGCAGGTTGGAGGTGAACAGCAGGCTGTTCTTTGCCGTGCGCAACAGCTCGCGGTAATCGTCCAGCGGCAGGTAGACGAAGCCGAACAGCATCAGCGCCAGGCACAACACCGCCAGTGCCGGGATGATCCGCCGTGCCCGCGACGCATAGAAACCGAGCAGGGAGAAGTCGCCACGGCGCAGGCCATCGACGATGATGCCGGTCATCAGGAAGCCGGAAATCACGAAGAACACATCGACGCCAACAAAGCCGCCATCGAAGCCTGGAATACGGAAATGGAAAAGCACCACGGCGATCACGGCGAGCGCGCGCAGGGCGTTGATGTTGTTGCGAAAAAGCATCGGGAATATCCGTGTTCTTTGTTTTTATCGGCCCGTCAGTGGACCGTCATGGGTGAAGCCAGCCCCCACCATAGCCGGTTGGGCAGTTGCTTGCAGGATTCGTTCTGCACTTCTGCCCATCGAAAAAAAAGATATAGACTGGCAACCACTCATAAAAACCAATAAAGCCCACCGCCATGATGACCCTGCGCCAGATCCGCCACTTCATCGCCGTCGCGGAAACCGGTTCGATCTCCGCCGCCGCCCAGGCGGTGTTCATTTCTCAGTCCACCCTGACCCTGGCCATCCAGCAACTGGAGCAGGAGATCGGCGTCAGCCTGTTCAACCGCCACGCCAAGGGCATGACCCTGACCCACCAGGGCCATCAATTCCTGCGCCAGGCGCACCTGATCCTCGCTACCGTGGATAACGCCAAGCGCAGCCTGCAACAGAGCACCGACCAGGTCGCCGGCCAGCTCACCATCGGCGTGACCAGCCTGGTTGCCGGTTATTACCTGGCCGACCTGCTGACCCGTTTCCAGCGCGCCTACCCCAATGTGGAAATCCGCGTGACCGAGGACGAACGGCCCTATATCGAGCACTTGCTGGTGGCCGGCGAGATCGATGTGGGGGTGCTGATCCTGTCCAACCTCGAGGACCGCCTGGCGCTGCAGACCGAGGTGCTGACCCACTCGCCCCACCGCTTGTGGCTGCCGGCCCAGCATCCGTTGCTGGAGCGCGACAGCATCAGCCTTGCCGATGTCGCCAACGAGCCGCTGATCCAGCTCAATGTCGATGAAATGGAACAGAACGCCCGGCGCATGTGGTCCGGCGCGGGGCTGCAGGCGCAGATCAGCCTGCGCACGGCCTCCACCGAGGCAGTGCGTAGCCTGGTGGCGGCGGGGCTCGGGGTGTCGATCCAGCCGGACATGACCTACCGGCCTTGGTCGCTGGAAGGCGACATCATCGAGGCCCGGCCGCTGGCCGACCTGAGCCAGACCCTGGATATCGGCCTGGCCTGGCGCCGTGGCACGGCCCGGCCGGCGCTGGTCGATCCCTTCCTGACCGTGGCCCGCGAACCCGGCTCGGGGCGCAAGCTTTCGATTTAATCGAACGGCCCCTTCAATATTTAGCATTTGTCGACCTGCGCGCTCCGCTCTAGGCTCTGTAAGAAATATCGCCCACTGGTACTGGGCGACAGTTCGTAAAAACAGAACAACAGAGAACTTCCACGATGTCCGGCGCGCACCCGACCTTCTCCACCGCATTGCTGATCGACGGCGAACTGGTTGCCGGCGAGGGGTTGGCCGAGCCGATCTTCAACCCGGCCACGGGCGAAGTCCTGACCCATATCGCCGAAGCCAGCAACGAGCAGGTGGAAACCGCGATCCAGGCCGCGCATCGTGCCTTCGCCGGCTGGTCGCGGACTACGCCGCAACAGCGCTCGAATATCCTTCTGAACATCGCCGATGCCTTGCAGCGCCAGGCAGACGAACTGGCTCGCCTGGAAGCCCTGAACTGCGGCAAGCCGCTGCACCTGGCGCGCCAGGACGATCTGCCGGCGGCCATCGACGTATTCCGCTTCTTCGCCGGCGCGGTGCGCTGCCAGACCGGGCAACTGGCCGGTGAGTACGTACCCGGCTACACCAGCATGGTCCGTCGCGATCCGCTGGGCGTGGTGGCCTCCATCGCGCCGTGGAACTACCCGATCATGATGGCGGCGTGGAAGATCGCCCCGGCGCTGGCGGCCGGCAACACCCTGGTGTTCAAGCCCTCCGAACATACCCCGTTGTCGATCCTGGCCCTGGCCCCTGCCCTTGCCGAGCTGTTGCCGGCGGGCGTGCTGAATATCGTCTGCGGCGGCGGCGAAAGCGTCGGCAGCCATCTGGTCAGCCACACCCGGGTGCGCATGGTCTCGCTGACCGGCGATATCGTCACCGGGCAGAAAATCCTTCAGGCCGCCTCCAGGACCGTCAAGCGCACCCACCTGGAACTCGGCGGCAAGGCCCCGGTGATCGTCTGCAACGATGCCGACCTCAAGGCCGTGGTCGAGGGCGTGCGCACCTGGGGCTACTACAACGCCGGCCAGGACTGCACCGCCGCCTGCCGCATCTACGCCCAGGCCGGTATCCACGACAAGCTGGTAGCCGAGCTCGGCTGGGCGGTCAGCAGCCTGCGCTTCGCCAGCAAGCGCGATGCCGACAACGAGATCGGCCCGCTGATCAGCACCCGCCAGCGCGACCGCGTGGCCAGCTTCGTCGAGCGCGCCCTGAGCCAGCCGCACATCGAACGGGTCACCGGCGCCGCCGTGCATTCGGGGGCCGGCTACTATTACCAGCCTACCCTCCTGGCCGGTTGCCAGCAGCGCGACGAGATCGTCCAGCGCGAGGTGTTCGGCCCGGTGGTCACGGTGACCCGCTTCGACGAGCTGTCCCAGGCCGTGGACTGGGCCAACGACTCCGAATACGGCCTGGCGTCCTCGGTGTGGACCCGCGACCTGGACAAGGCCATGCAGATCGCAGCGCGCCTGCAATACGGCTGCACCTGGATCAACAGCCATTTCATGCTGGTCAGCGAGATGCCCCACGGCGGCCTCAAGCGCTCCGGCTACGGCAAGGACCTGTCCAGCGACTCGCTGCAGGACTACAGCGTGGTCCGCCACATCATGGCGCGCCACGGCGAGCACCTGGCCTGAACCCGATTCGCATCACCTAATAAAACGCTGGATCGCTGCACCGTTTGCCAATCTGCCCCGACAACTATTTGAACAAGAGGGAACACCATGTTCGCGCACAAGACCGCCCTGCTCAGTGCCCTGGGCACCGCCCTGCTGGCCAGCGCCAGCCTGCACGCCGCCGAACCGCTGAAGGCCGTGGGTGCCGGCGAAGGCCAGCTGGATATCGTCGCCTGGCCCGGCTACATCGAACGCGGCGACAGCGACAAGGCCTACGACTGGGTCACCGGCTTCGAGAAGGAAACCGGCTGCAAGGTCTCGGTGAAGACCGCCGCCACGTCCGATGAAATGGTCAGCCTGATGGCCAAGGGCGGCTACGACCTGGTTACCGCCTCGGGCGACGCCTCGCTGCGCCTGATCGTCGGCAAGCGGGTGCAGCCGATCAATACGGCGCTGATCCCCAACTGGAAGAATATCGACCCGCGCCTGCAGGACGGCCCGTGGTACGTGGTCAACAAGCAGGTCTACGGCACCCCGTACCAGTGGGGCCCGAACGTGCTGATGTACAACACCAACGTGTTCCCCAAGGCGCCGGACAGCTGGGGCGTGGTGTTCGAGCCGCAGAACCTGCCGGATGGCAAGCCGAACAAGGGCCGGGTGCAGGCGTATGACGGCCCGATCTACATCGCCGACGCGGCGCTGTACTTGAAGACCGCCAAGCCGGAGCTGGGGATCAACAACCCCTACGAGCTGACCGAAGCACAGTACAAGGCCGTGCTCGACCTGCTGCGCCAGCAACAGCCGCTGGTCCACCGCTACTGGCATGACGCGACGGTGCAGATGAGCGACGTGAAGAACGAAGGCGTGGCCGCGTCCAGCTCCTGGGGCTACATGGTCAACGGCCTGAAGGCCGACAACCAGCCGGTGGCGTCGGTGATTCCGAAGGAAGGCGCAACCGGCTGGGCCGACACCACCATGCTGCATGTCGAGGCCAAGCACCCGAACTGTGCCTACAAGTGGATGGACTGGTCGCTGCAGCCGAAGGTCCAGGGCGATGTGGCGGCGTGGTTCGGTTCGTTGCCGGCGGTGCCGGCGGCCTGCACCGGCAGCGAGCTGCTTGGAGCAGAAGGCTGCAAGACCAACGGCTTCGACCAGTTCGACAAGATCGCCTTCTGGAAAACCCCGCAGGCCGAGGGCGGCAAGTTCGTCCCGTATAGCCGCTGGACCCAGGACTACATCGCGATCATGGGTGGGCGGTAAGCCTTAGCCCTCGGCAGAGCGCCACCTAACCCTGTGGGAGCGGGTTTACCCGCGATTGCAGTAGTGGATTCATCATCGCAATCGCGGGTGAACCCGCTCCCACAGGGTCCGCGATCAGCCCTTCGCCTGCAAAAACACGTACCACCGTCGTCAGTCGTCCAGGCCTGGGCCGCTGCACACACCCACGCCTATCCGGAGCACCGCACCATGACCCTTGCAGTCCAGTTCACCCAGGTTTCCCGCTTGTTCGGCGAGGTCAAGGCCGTCGACCGGGTATCCATCGATATCCAGGACGGCGAGTTCTTTTCCATGCTCGGGCCGTCCGGCTCGGGCAAGACCACCTGCCTGCGCCTGATCGCCGGCTTCGAACAACCCAGCGCCGGCTCGATCCGCATCCATGGCGCCGAGGCCGCCGGCCTGCCGCCCTACCAGCGTGACGTCAACACGGTGTTCCAGGATTACGCCCTGTTCCCCCATATGAGCGTGCTGGACAACGTTGCCTACGGCCTCAAGGTCAAGGGTGTCGGCAAGCAGGAGCGCCATGCTCGCGCCGAAGAAGCGCTGTCGATGGTCGCCCTTGGCGGCTACGGCAGCCGCAAGCCGGTGCAACTGTCCGGCGGCCAGCGCCAGCGCGTGGCCCTGGCCCGCGCCCTGGTCAACCGTCCACGGGTGCTGCTGCTCGACGAGCCCCTCGGCGCCCTCGACCTGAAGCTGCGCGAGCAGATGCAGACCGAACTGAAAAAGCTCCAGCGCCAGCTCGGCATTACCTTCATCTTCGTCACCCACGACCAGACCGAAGCGCTGTCGATGTCCGACCGGGTCGCCGTGTTCAACCGCGGTCGCATCGAGCAGGTGGACACCCCGCGCAACCTCTACATGAAACCGGCCACCACCTTCGTCGCCGAGTTCGTCGGCACGTCCAACGTGCTGCGCGGCGATCTTGCCGGCCAGTTGAGTGGCAGCGCGCAGCCTTTCTCGATCCGCCCGGAGCATATCCGCCTGGGCGATTCGGCCGTGAGCGGCCAGGTCCAGGTCAGCGGCGTGCTCCACGATATCCAGTACCAGGGCAGCGCCACCCGCTACGAACTGAAACTGGACAATGGCCAGTTGCTCAATGTCAGCCAGGCCAACACCCAATGGCAGGCCGACGCCGGCCAGTTGCAGCCGGGCCAGCGCCTGGCCGCGCACTGGGCCCGCGAGGCGATGACGCCGCTGCAGGAAACCGTGCTGGGCGAGGGCCGCTGAGATGAGCCTGGCCCTGGAAAAACCGGCACCCCGCGTGTCTTCGGGATCGCCCATGCGGCGCTTCTCCAACCTGCTGTACCGCAAGCCCAACCTGTACCTGGCGCTGCTGCTCATACCGCCGCTGATCTGGTTCGGCGCGATCTACCTCGGCTCGCTGCTGGGCCTGCTGTGGCAAGGGTTCTACACCTTCGACGACTTCACCATGGCGGTGACGCCGGACCTGACCCTGGCCAACTTCGCCGCGCTGTTCAACCCGGCGAACTTCGACATCATCGTGCGCACCTTGACCATGGCCATCGCCGTGTCCATCGCCAGCGCCGCCCTGGCCTTCCCCATCGCCTACTACATGGCGCGCTACACCACGGGCAAGACCAAGGCGTTCTTCTATATCGCGGTGATGATGCCGATGTGGGCCAGCTACATCGTCAAGGCCTACGCCTGGACCCTGCTGCTGGCCAAGGGCGGCGTGGCCCAGTGGTTCGTGCAGGTGCTGCACCTGGAACCGCTGCTGCAATTCCTTCTCGACATCCCCGGGGTCGGCGGCAGCACGCTGTCGACCTCGCACCTGGGGCGCTTCCTGGTCTTCGTGTACATCTGGCTGCCGTTCATGATCCTGCCGATCCAGGCGTCGCTAGAACGCCTGCCGCCCTCGCTGCTGCACGCCTCGGCAGACCTCGGCGCGACGCCACGGCAGACCTTCATGCAGGTGATCCTGCCGCTGTCGGTGCCGGGTATCGCCGCCGGCTCGATCTTCACCTTCTCCCTGACCCTGGGCGACTTCATCGTGCCGCAACTGGTGGGCCCGCCCGGCTACTTCATCGGCGGCATGGTCTACGCCCAGCAGGGTGCGATCGGCAACATGCCGATGGCCGCGGCCTTCACCCTGGTGCCGATCGTGCTGATCGCCATCTACCTGTCCATCGTCAAACGCCTGGGGGCCTTCGATGCACTCTGAAAAAGCTTCGCTGGGCCTGCGTATCGCGGCCTGGGGCGGGCTGGTGTTCCTGCACTTCCCGATCCTGATCATCTTCCTCTATGCCTTCAACACCGAGGACGCGGCGTTCAGCTTCCCGCCCCAGGGCTTTACCCTGAAGTGGTTCAGCGTGGCCTTCTCGCGGCCGGACGTGCTGGAGTCGATCAAGCTGTCGCTGCAGGTTGCCTGCCTGGCCACCCTGATCGCCCTGGTGCTCGGTACGCTGGCCTCGGCGGCGCTGTACCGGCGCAGCTTCTTCGGCAAGGAAGGCATTTCGCTGATGCTGATCCTGCCGATCGCCCTGCCCGGCATCATCACCGGTATCGCCCTGCTCTCGGCGTTCAAGAGCCTGGGCATCGAGCCGGGGATCTTCACCATCGTGGTCGGCCACGCGACCTTCTGCGTGGTGATCGTCTACAACAACGTGATCGCTCGCCTGCGCCGTACCTCGCAGAGCCTGATCGAGGCCTCCATGGACCTCGGCGCGGACGGCTGGCAGACCTTCCGCTACATCATCCTGCCGAACCTCGGCTCGGCGCTGCTGGCCGGCGGCATGCTGGCCTTCGCCCTGTCGTTCGACGAGATCATCGTTACCACCTTCACCGCCGGGCACGAACGCACCCTGCCGATCTGGCTGCTAAACCAGCTCAGCCGGCCGCGCGACGTGCCCGTCACCAACGTGGTCGCCATGCTGGTGATGATGGTGACCATGCTGCCGATCCTTGGCGCCTACTACCTGACCCGCGGCGGCGAAAGCGTTGCCGGCAGCGGCAAATAACCCCGACTTGCCTGACGAGGACTGACTCATGCACACCCAACTGCTGATCAACGGCCAACTGCTCGATGGCGAAGGCCCGAGCCATGACGTACTGAACCCGTCGCTGGGGACTACCCTGGTGAGCATCAAGGAAGCCAGCGCGGCCCAGGTCGATGCCGCCGTGCGCGCCGCCGACCATGCCTTCGATGCCTGGTCGCAGACCGCGCCGAAGGACCGCTCCGGCCTGCTGCTCAAATTGGCCGATGCCATCGAGGCCCACGCCGAAGAGCTGGCCAGGCTGGAGTCGGACAACTGCGGCAAGCCCTACAGCGCCGCGCTGAACGACGAGATCCCGGCCATTGCCGATGTGTTCCGCTT
Source organism: Pseudomonas bharatica (assembly GCF_048586865.1). NCBI lineage: Bacteria > Pseudomonadati > Pseudomonadota > Gammaproteobacteria > Pseudomonadales > Pseudomonadaceae > Pseudomonas > Pseudomonas bharatica. Next base: position 17,651 of record NZ_JBMAWR010000026.1, read on the forward strand.
CTTCGCTGGCGCCAGCCGCTGCCTCAATGGTTCGGCGGCCGGCGAGTACCTGCCGGGGCATACCTCGATGATCCGTCGTGACCCGGTGGGCGTGATCGCCTCCATCGCACCGTGGAACTACCCGCTGATGATGGTGGCCTGGAAGATCGCCCCGGCCCTGGCCGCCGGCAATACCGTGGTGCTCAAGCCGTCCGAACAGACCCCATTGACCGCCCTGCGCCTGGCGCAACTGGCCAACGGGATCTTCCCGGCCGGCGTGCTCAATATCGTCTTCGGCAAGGGCCCGAGCGTCGGCGCGCCGCTGGTCAGCCATCCGAAGGTGCGCATGGTGTCGCTGACCGGTTCCATCGCCACCGGCTCGAACATCATTTCCAGCACCGCCGACACTGTGAAGCGCATGCACATGGAACTGGGCGGCAAGGCCCCGGTGATCATCTTCGACGACGCCGATATCGATGCGGCGGTGGACGGCATCCGCACCTTCGGCTTCTACAACGCCGGCCAGGACTGCACCGCAGCCTGCCGCATCTATGCGCAAAGCGGCATCTACGAGAAATTCGTCGAGAAGCTCGGTGCGGCGGTCTCGACCATCAAGTACGGCCTGCAGAACGACCCGGAGACCGAACTGGGCCCGCTGATCACCGCCCAGCACCGCGACCGCGTGGCCGGCTTCGTCGAGCGCGCCATCGCCCAGCCGCATATCCGCCTGGTCACCGGCGGCAAGGCGGTACCGGGTGACGGTTTCTTCTTCGAGCCGACCGTGCTGGCCGACGCCCAGCAGGATGATGAAATCGTGCGCCGCGAGGTATTCGGGCCCGTCGTCTCCGTCACCCGCTTCGACGACGAAGCCCAGGTGCTGGCGTGGGCCAACGACTCCGACTATGGCCTGGCCTCCTCGCTGTGGACCGCCGATGTCGGCCGCGCCCACCGCGTTTCGGCTCGCCTGCAATATGGCTGCACCTGGGTCAACACGCACTTCATGTTGGTCAGCGAAATGCCCCACGGCGGCCAGAAGCTTTCCGGCTATGGCAAGGACATGTCCATGTACGGCCTGGAAGACTACACCTGCATCCGCCATGTGATGTTCAAGCACTAAGGGATTTTCATGCAGATCACACGACGCGATTTCCTCAACGGCGTCGCCATCGGAATTGCAGCGGGAATGACCCCGCTGCAGATTCTCCAGGCCGCTCCGGACGGGCGCTACTATCCGCCCTCCCTGACCGGCCTGCGCGGCAGCCACCCGGGCGCCTTCGAGGTGGCGCACCAGATGGGCTGGGAGAAAAAGACCTTCGACACCGACGCCCTGCCGATCGCCGAGCAGTACGACCTGGTGGTGGTCGGGGGTGGCATCAGTGGCCTGTCGGCAGCCTGGTTCTATCGCCGGAAACATCCGCAGGCGCGGATCCTGGTGATCGAAAACCACGACGACTTCGGCGGCCACGCCAAGCGCAACGAGTTCAGCGCCGACGGGCGGATGATCATCGGCTATGGCGGCAGCGAGGCGTTCCAGTCGCCGAACCATCTGTACAGCCAGGAAGTGAACGGGCTGCTCAAGGCACTGGGGGTAGAGATCAAGCGCTTCGAAACGGCGTTCGAGCGCAACTTCTACCCGGACCTGAACCTGTCCCGCGCAGTGTTCTTCGACAAGGAGACCTTTGGCGAGGACAAGCTGGTGACCGGCGACCCAACGCCCATGGTGGCCGACGATATCGCCCCGGACCGGCTGAATGCCCGTTCGATCCGCGACTTCATCAACGACTTCCCGTTGCCGCAGGCGGATCGCGCGGCGCTGATCGACCTGCACGAAGCGCCCCGGGATTACCTCGCCGGCAAGAGTCTCGAACAGAAAACCAAACACCTGGAAAGCACCAGCTACCGCGACTTCCTGCTCAAGGACGTGGGGCTGTCGCCAGTCGCCGTGGCCTACTTCCAGGGGCGCACCAACGACTTCATGGCCCTGGGCATCGATGCGGTGGCGGCCTATGACGCCTACAACTTCGGTTTCCCCGGCTTCGCCGCGATGAACCTGGAGCCGATCAGCGAGGAAGCCCGGGCGGAGATGGAAGAGCCGTACATCTATCACTTCCCCGATGGCAACGCCTCGCTGGCGCGCCTGCTGGTACGCGACCTGATTCCCCAGGTGGCGCCGGGCAAGGGCATGGAGGATATCGTCCTGGCGAAGTTCGACTACAGCCAGCTGGACCAGGCTGCGCACCCGGTGCGCATCCGCCTGAACAGCACGGCGGTCAGCGTGCGCAATGTGGATGGCGGGGTGAACATCGGCTACAGCCGTGGCGGGCAACTGGCCCAGGTGCGGGCCAGGCACTGCGTGATGGCCTGCTACAACATGATGATCCCCTACCTGCTGCGCGACCTGCCGGCGGAACAGGCCCATGCCCTGAGCCAGAACGTCAAGTTCCCGCTGGTGTACACCAAGGTGGTGGTGCGCAACTGGCAGGCGTTCCACACGCTCGGCGTGCACGAAATCTATGCGGCGACCCAGCCCTACAGCCGGATCAAGCTGGATTACCCGGTGAGCATGGGCGGCTACGAGCACCCGCGGGATCCGGCGAAGGCGATCGGCTTGCACATGGTGTATGTGCCGACCACGCCGAACGTCGGCATGAGCGCCCGCGACCAGGCGCGCACCGGGCGGGCGAAACTTTATGCGCAAAGCTTCGACCAGCTCGAGGCACAACTCAGGGATCAATTGCAGCGGATGCTGGGCCCGGGTGGCTTCGATCACCGCAAGGACATCCTGGCGATCACGGTCAACCGCTGGTCCCACGGCTACGCGTGCTTCACCAATACGCTGTTCGATGATGCCGGGCAGACCGAGAAGTGGATGGAAACGGCGCGCAAGCCGCTGGGCAACGTGACCATCGCCAACTCGGATGCGGCGTGGAGTGCGTATGCGCATGCGGCGATAGACGAGGCGTGGCGGGCGGTAGGCGAGTTCAGCTGACGATTTGCATTGCTGCTGATGGCCAAATCGCCGGGAAAGCTGAGCCTGCGACTGGAACCTACTCTACACGGCAGCGTCGCCGCCAAAGCAGAACTGGAGAACAAGAGCATCAGTGGGTGAGTGACGTGCTGAATCACGCGGCCCATGCTTAAAAGGGGCAGACCACAAGGCCTGCCCCTCACGCGTTCAATCCCTCAAATCAGACTCATGAATCGGCTGCTCCCGGCTGGTCGCTCGCTGGTACTGCGCCGGCCAGGTCGCCTTGTTGCCGCCCAGGTCGTCATCGGCATGCAGCGGCCAGTACGGATCACGTAGCAGCTCGCGGGCGAGGAAGATCAGGTCGGCCTGCCCGGTGCGCAGAATGTGCTCGGCCTGGGCCGGCTCGGTAATCATGCCGACCGTGCCCGTGGCGATCCCCGACTCCTTGCGTACTTTTTCCGCAAAACGCGTTTGATAGCCAGGGCCAGTAGGGATCTCGGCATGCATGGACGTGCCGCCGGACGACACATCGATCAGATCGGCACCCAGGGTTTTCAGGCGCTTGGCCAGTTCCACCGTTTCATCCGGGTTCCAGCCATCCTCCACCCAGTCCGTCGCCGAAACCCGCACGAACAGCGGCAGCGACTCCGGCCAGACCTCGCGCACCGCCTCGGTGACCTGCAAGGTCAGGCGAATACGGTTTTCAAAGCAACTGCCATAGCTGTCACGCCGCTGGTTGCTGAGCGGCGAGAGGAACTGATGCAGCAGGTAACCATGCGCGGCATGGATCTCCACCACCTTGAATCCCGCCACCAGCGCACGTTTGGCGGCAGCGACGAAGTCGTCGATGATGTCGCGGATCTGCGACTCGTTCAGCTCGCTGGGCGTGGTGTGCTGCGGGTCGAAGGCGATCTTCGACGGCCCGACCGGCACCCAGCCGCCGTCCTCGGGCTTGACGCTGCCATGCTTGCCGATCCACGGCCGATGGGTACTGGCCTTGCGCCCGGCATGGGCCAGCTGGATGCCCGGGACCGAGCCCTGGGCCACGATGAAACGAGTGATGCGTTGCAGTGGCGGGATTTGCGCATCGTCCCACAGGCCCAGGTCCTGGGCGGTGATGCGACCCTCGGCGGTGACCGCAACGGCTTCGGTGATGACCAGCCCGGCACCGCCGACCGCACGGCTGCCGAGGTGCACCAGGTGCCAGTCATTGGCCAGGCCATCGACGCTGGAGTACTGGCACATGGGCGAGACGACGATACGGTTCGGCAGGGTCAACTGACGCAGGGTGTAAGGCTCAAGTAACAGACTCATGAGGGCACCTCTCCAGGACTCCGAATGGTGGACCGAACCGAGCGCTCGTTTTTCCCTTTGGCTCAGTGCCGGTCCTACAAAGCCTAGACCAGTTTCCTACCCCCAGATTCAGCGCGGTTCCATATGCGCGATCATCAGCTGCACCGTTTCCTGACCGCGGAACTCGTTTACATCGAGCTTGTAGGCCAGTTCGACCCAGCGCACCGTGGGGTTCGGCCAGACGTCGCGGTCGATGCCGAAGGCGATGCCGTCGAGCTTGACAGCGCCGCATTCGCTCTTGAGCACCACCTTGAGGTGGCGTTCGCCGACGACGCGCTGCTCCACCAACTGGAACACGCCATGGAACAGCGGCTCGGGGAAGTGCTGGCCCCAGGGCCCGGCGTGGCGCAGGGCGCGGGCCAGTTCGAGATGGAACTCTTCGACCGCCAGGGTGCCGTCGGACAGCAGGCGACCGGTCAGGTCCTCCTCGCGCAGTTGCCGGCGCACTTCTTCGTCGAAGGCCTCGGCGAAGGCCGGGAAGTTGTCGGCGGGCAAGGACAGCCCGGCCGCCATGGCGTGGCCGCCGAACTTGCTGATCAGTTGCGGATGACGCGCCGCCACCGCATCCAGGGCATCGCGGATATGAAAACCCGGCACCGAACGGGCCGAGCCCTTGAGCATGCCCTCGCCCGCGTCGGCGAAGGCGATGGTCGGGCGGTGATAGCGCTCTTTCAGGCGCGAGGCGAGGATGCCGATCACACCCTGGTGCCAGTCGGCCTCGAACAGGCACAGGCCGAACGGCATCGACTCCAGCGGCAGGTCCTTGAGCTGGGCCAGGGCCTCGCGCTGCATGCCCTGTTCGATGGACTTGCGGTCCTGGTTGAGTTCGTCCAGTTGCACCGCCATGTCCCGGGCCAGGGCCTCGTCATCGCAGAGCAGGCATTCGATGCCGAGGCTCATGTCGTCGAGACGGCCGGCGGCGTTCAAGCGAGGGCCGAGGATGAAACCGAGATCGGTAGACGTGATGCGCCGGTGATCGCGGCGGGCGACTTCGAGGATGGCCTTGAGCCCGGGACGGGCGCGGCCGGCACGGATGCGTTCCAGGCCCTGGTGCACCAGGATGCGGTTGTTGGCATCCAGCGGCACCACGTCGGCGACGCTGCCCAGGGCGACCAGGTCGAGCAGTTCGCCGAGGTTCGGCTGCGGCGTGTTGTCGTAATGCCCCAGGCCACGCAAACGCGTGCGCAAGGCCATCAGCACGTAGAAGATCACCCCGACCCCGGCCAGCGACTTGCTCGGGAATCCGCAGCCTGGCTGGTTGGGGTTGACGATGGCATCGGCCAGCGGCAACTCGTGGCCCGGCAGGTGGTGGTCGGTGACCAGCACCTTTAGCCCCGCGGCCTTCGCCGCCGCCACGCCCTCGACGCTGGAGATGCCGTTGTCCACGGTGATCAACAGGTCGGGTGTGCGCTGCAGGGCCACGGCGACGATTTCCGGGGTCAGGCCGTAACCGTATTCGAAGCGGTTGGGCACCAGGTAATCGACATGGGCCGCGCCCATCAGGCGCAGGCCGAGCACGCCGACACTGCTGGCGGTGGCGCCGTCGGCGTCGAAATCGCCGACGATCAGGATGCGCTGGCGCTTGGCCAGGGCCTCCACCAGCAGGTCCACCGCCGCGTCGATGCCCTTGAGCAAGGTGAAAGGCAACAGCCGCGCCAGGCTTTTGTCCAGCTCTTCGGCGCTCTGTACACCGCGCGCGGCGTACAGGCGGGTCAGCAGCGGCGGCAGGTCGCCAAGGAAAGGCAGGGTCGGGGGCAGCGAGCGGGGTTCGATACGCATGGACTGATGGCTCAACCGCGCTCGCCCAGCAACCACTCCAGCTGCACTTCGTGCTGCCCGCGATCATCGGTGACGAAGACGGTGCCTTCGCTGATCATCACGTCCCACTTGATCGAGCGCGGCATGTCGGTGGCCAGGGTTTCCAGGACGTCCTGGGGCACGGCGGCGATATTCAGGTTCTTCAGGTTCTTCACCGCATCCACCACCTTGTTCTGCCACACGCGCAGGCTGCCGTAGGCCAGCAGGCTGGTGCGCTCGGTGCGGCGCGAGCACCAGGTCAGGCGCTCGGCGTCCGGCTGGCCGACCTCGATCCAGTGCAGGATGCGGTCATCCAGGCTCTTTTCCCACAATGCAGCCTCATCGACATCCGACAGACCGCGACCGAACGACAGGTTCTCGTTGTACCAGAGCGCGTAGGCCAGCAGGCGTACGGCCATGCGTTCCTCGGTTTCCGAAGGATGGCGGGCGATGGTCTGCTTGACGCTCTCGTAGACGCCACGGTCAAGGTCCGTGAGGTTCAGTTCGAATTTGTAGGTGGTGGACGGCTGGGCCATGGGGACGGGCTTCTGGTAACGGGGAAAGTCGAGCAGTCTAACCGATGCGGCGGCAATCGACGACGCGCGGCCACGATCCTGCGCTGCAACAGTATCTGCGCCTGTCGCCCTGTGATAAAAACGAGCGCACCGTTCATTGCCCCGGATGCCTTATGTCGCTGCCCAGCAAACCCCTCGCCGGTCTGAAAGTCGTCGAACTCGGAACCTTGATCGCCGGCCCCTTCGCCTCGCGCATCTGCGCCGAATTCGGTGCCCAGGTCATCAAGGTCGAGTCGCCGGACGGCGGCGATCCGCTGCGCAAGTGGCGCAAGCTGTACGAGGGGACCTCGCTGTGGTGGTTCGTCCAGGCCCGCAACAAGCAGTCGCTGACCCTCAACCTCAAGCATCCCGAAGGCATTGCGATCCTCAAGCGCCTGCTCGCCGACGCCGACATCCTGATCGAGAACTTCCGCCCCGGCGTGCTGGAAAAGCTCGGCCTGGGCTGGGATGTGCTCAAGGCGCTGAACCCCGGGCTGGTGATGGTTCGCCTGTCCGGCTTCGGCCAGACCGGGCCGATGAAGGACCAGCCGGGCTTCGGCGCAGTGGGCGAATCCATGGGCGGGCTGCGCTATATCACCGGGTTCGAGGACCGGCCGCCGGTACGCACCGGGATTTCCATCGGTGACTCCATCGCCGCCCTGTGGGGTGTGATCGGCGCCCTGATGGCCCTGCGACATCGCGAGGTCAACGGGGGCGAAGGCCAGGTAGTGGACGTGGCACTGTACGAAGCCATCTTCGCCATGATGGAAAGCATGGTCCCGGAGTTCGATGTGTTCGGCTTCATCCGCGAGCGTACCGGCAACATCATGCCCGGCATCACCCCCTCCTCCATCCATACCAGCGCCGACGGCAAGCACGTGCAGATCGGCGCCAACGGCGATGCCATCTTCAAGCGCTTCATGCTCGCCATTGGCCGCGCCGACCTGGCCGAGGATCCAACGCTGGCCAGCAACGATGGGCGCGATGCCCGGCGCGACGAGCTGTACGGGGTAATCGACCGCTGGGCCAACAGCGTGCCGCTGGAACAGCTGATGCGCACCCTCAACGACGCCGAAGTGCCCGCCAGCCGCATCTATAGCGCCGAAGACATGTTCAGCGACCCGCAGTACCTCGCTCGCGAAATGTTCCTGCAGGCGAAGCTGCCTGACGGCAAGCCCTTCAGGATGCCGGGCATCGTGCCCAAGTTGTCCGATACACCGGGCTCCAGCGAATGGGTGGGACCGACGCTCGGCGAGCACACCGACCAGTTGCTCGCCGGCCTGGGCTACGATCCGGCCGCGATCGGCGCGCTGCGCGAGCAGGGTGCCATCTGAAAGCGCTGCTACGCAGTACCGGCCTCGGCTTGCTGCTCGGGGCCTTGCTGGGTATTTCCGGCGTGATCGAAGCCAGGGAGCGCCTGACCTGGCTGTTGCGCGACCTGCCGCCCTTGACCATCTTCGAAGGTTCGCAAAAGGGCCAGGGCGCGGTGGATCAACTGCTCGCCCGGTTGATCGAGCAAATGCCCGAATACGACCACAGCATCCTGCGGGTCAACCGGGCTCGCGCCATGCAGATGCTCGCCGAGCCCAGCTTCACCTGCGACCCGACCCTGCTGTGGACCCCGGAGCGGGCGAAATTCATTTATTTCTCGGTGCCAAGCATGGGTACCCTGAGCAACGGCCTGATCGTGCGCAAGCAGGATGCGGCGATGGTCGAGCCGTTCCTGGTGGACGGCAAGGTCGATCTGCAGCGCCTGCTGGCCAGCGGCTCGTCGCGCCTGGGCATGGTCGCCGAACGTAGCTACAGCCCGCCGGTGGACATGCTGCTCAAGGCCGCTCCGCCCGACACCCTGACCGCGCATTACGGCAACGACGCGATGCGCAGCCTGTTGCAGATGCAGCATCTGGGGCGCCTGAAGTGGTTGCTGGGCTATTGGCCAGAAGTCCGTTACCTCAGTGTCGAGTCGGACCAGCCGCTGGACGACCTGGCCTTCTATCCGATCCAGGGCATGGCCCAGTACCAGTTCATCCATGTTGGCTGTTCCGACACCCCGCAAGGACGCGAGGCCGTCAGCCATATCGACCGCTTGCTGCTGGAGATGCGCGAACAACGCCTGCCGTCGCTGTATGCCGCATGGCTCGACGAACAGACCCGCAAGAGCTACCTGGAGGACGCGCGGCATTTCTTCGTCGAGGACCATCCGTAGCGGGAAAAAAGAAACCCCGAACGGTGGGGAGCCCGATCGGGGTTAAACGCTGGCCCTTGGATGGCCTTGCGTAGAGGCGGTGCGCTGGCATCGGAGCAAAATGCCAGTTCGCCACCTGTATAACGTCTGAGTGTCGTCTGCGCCAAAGGTTCCCTTACAGGCTGGCCGACAACTCGCGCCCCTGCCGGGCATGCTGCCAGGCGGCGATCACGCAGGGCTGCAAGCGCCCCTCGGCGATGCGCAGGTCGCGCTGCAGGCCGTCTACCAGGTCCACCAGCAGGCGCTGGTCCTGCAACTGGCCGGCCGGTGTGGTGCGCTGCAAAATCTGAAAACCGTTCTCGTCACGTAACGACAGCGTGAAACTGCCCGTCCCCAAGGGCTCCAGGATGACCTGATAAGGTGCCAATGCTTCATTGAGCAACAAGCTGACAGATTCCATCTTGTTCACTTATTCACCTCGTTAGAACCAAGTGGTCTTTGACTGACCCCGCCAATCTCGAAAAAGTTCGACACCACGGGCTTTCACCAGGGGATCACCGGAGCATGCCCGGCAAAGATGACAGCTTGAACTGCCCTCCCTCGCAGCAATATCAAAAAGCCACTAACGATTCAAGCGACGCCTTGCTGGCCATTGGTCGAAGGCCCGCGGGCATCGATCCAATGGAGCAGTTCGCCGCCGGTCATCGGCCAGGCGATGAAACCGCCCTGCAGGCAGGAACCGCCAAGCCCCTGTGCGGCGTGCCAGTCGGCCAGGGTGTCGACATCCTCCACCACCACGTCCAGTGCGCTGCGCCGGGCCAGGATCAAGGCCGAGGCCACCACAGCTGCCTTCTTGCCATCCTCGGCCATGCCACGGACGAACTCCCCGGGAAGCTTCACCTCGCTGAGCGGCAGGTCGAACAGTTGCCGGAGGTTGGCGGCACCACGGCCGAAGCCGTCCAGGCACAATTTGCAGCCGAGCTGGCGCAGGTCCGCCAGGCGTTGCAAGTGCACCGCATCGAGATGGGCACAGTGGGATTCGGCGAGTTCGAGGGTCAAGGCACTGGCCGGCAGTCGATGCTGCAGCAGCAGGGCGCGCAAGCGTTCGGCGAACGTATCGTCGAGCAGGCTCGGCGTAGGCAGGTTCACCGCCACCGGCATCGGTCGCCGGTCTTCCAGGCGGATCGCCGCGCTGAGTGCCACGGCCTTTTCCAGCACATGCCAGGTCAGCATTTCCAGCAGCCCGGCGCCCTGCAGCGCGACGAAGAACTGGCCCGGGGTGAGCGAGCCCAGGGTCGGATGTTGCCAGCGTACCGAGGCTTCGACACCCAACAGGGTGCCGCCGGCATCGACCTTGGGTTGGTAGCGGACTTTCCATTGCTCCCGGGAATGGGCCAGTTGCTCCGGGGAAAGCCGGTTCAGTTCGAAGATTTGTGCAGTAGCTTCGGGCGCGGGCAGTTCGCCGATGCGTTCCAGGTAATCACTGAGCAAGCGATGCAGCAGCGCCCCGCTGGCCGGTTTCTGCACACAGCCGAGCAGGCGCAGGCCCAGTTGCGGGGCAAGTTCGGCGATGTTGTCGAGCAGCGCCGGCTCGGCGTCGCTGAGCACGATCACTGCCGAAGCCAGTCGGTGTTGCGCCAGGTAGCGGATCAGCGCCAGGCCGTCCGGGCCGTCCATGTACAGGTCGCAGATCGCCACGTCTACCGGACCACGGCGCTCCAGCATCTGCATGGCCGCCGCAACCGACTCGGCGACAAGCACATCGAACACGCCATTGGCATTGAGCATCTGGTGCAGGGCCATGAGCTGAAAGGGATGGTCTTCGAGGATCAGGACCTTGAGCGAATGCATTGGGCAGGCCTCCGTGATGGCACGAAGCTGCGACTCTAGGGAAAGTGTGCGAGGCGACCTATAGGAAAAATCCGAAAGAACGGTGAATATTTCCGACTGGGGATCTGACGGTAGATCAGGAAATGGCTGCCTTGTGCGCTTGGCCTCATCGCTGGCAAGCCAGCGCTCATAGAACAAGACATAACTCTTTGATTTGCAAGGCCCCTGTGGGAGCGGGTTTACCCGCGATTACGTAGGTGAATTCACCATAGCAATCGCGGGTAAACCCGCTCCCACAGGGTACGCGTCGTGCCTTGGAACTGTTCTCTGTACGACAGCGCAGCCCGAAAGGCTGGGCGGACTCCCACAGGTCCTGTGAATGCCGCACCTTGTGTGGCTGGCTTGCCGGACCGCTGCACCGCAGTGATGAGGCCAGCGATTCGCCGGCACTCACGCATTAAAAAGCCCGTCACTGAGAACGGGCTCTCTTCACCGCGTACCGCTTACAGCGGCTTGCCACGATTGCCGTGCTGGCTTACGAAGGCCTGGACCTTGCCCAGGTCATTGGCCAGTACGGTGCACTTTTCCTCCCGCGAGAACAGGTCTGCCAGGTGCGCTGGCAGTTCCAGTGCCTTGCCGACACCTGCCTTTTCCACCGCTTCCGGGAATTTGACCGGATGCGCCGTGCCGAGCACCACCATCGGGGTGTCCAGGCTGCGGCGGCATTCGCGGGCGGCCTTGACGCCAATGGCGGTGTGCGGGTCCAGCACTTCGCCAGTCTGGGCGAAGACCTCGGCGATGGTTTCGCAGGTCTGTGCGTCATCCACGGCCAGGGAGTCGAACAGCTTGCGCGCTTCGGTCCAGCGATCCTGCTCGACGCTGAAGCCACCACCCTGCTTGAAGCTGGCCATCAGCTCGGCGATCGCCGCGCCGTTGCGGCCGTGCAGGTCGAACAGCAGGCGCTCGAAGTTCGAGGAAACCATGATGTCCATGGACGGCGACAGGGTCGCGTGCAGGGTTTCCTTGACGTACTGGTTGCCGCTCATGAAGCGGTGCAGGATGTCGTTGCGGTTGGTGGCGACGATCAGTTGGCTGATCGGCAGGCCCATGTTGCGCGCCAGGTAGCCGGCGAAGATGTCGCCGAAGTTGCCGGTCGGCACCGAGAACGCCACGGAACGGGCCGGGCCGCCGAGCTGCAGGGCCGCGTGGAAGTAGTAGACGATCTGGGCCATGATCCGCGCCCAGTTGATCGAGTTGACCGCCACCAGGCGGGTGCCCTTGAGGAAGCCCTGGTCGGCGAAGCTGGCCTTGACCATTTCCTGGCAGTCGTCGAAGTTGCCTTCGATGGCGATGTTATGGATGTTCTCGCCCATGATGGTGGTCATCTGGCGGCGCTGCACTTCCGACACACGCTGGTGCGGGTGGAGGATGAAGATGTCGACGTTGTCGCAGCGACGGCAGCCTTCGATGGCCGCGGAACCGGTGTCGCCGCTAGTGGCACCGATGATCACCACGCGCTCGCCGCGCTTGGCCAGGACGTGGTCCAGCAGGCGGCCGAGCAGTTGCAGGGCGAAGTCCTTGAACGCCAGGGTCGGACCGTGGAACAGCTCGAGCACCCACTCATTGCTGTTCAACTGGCGCAGCGGTGCCACTGCGGCGTGGGCGAACTCGCCGTAGGTTTCTTCGAGGATCTTCTTGAAATCGGCATCGGCGATGCTGCCGGTAACGAACGGACGCATCACCCGGAACGCCAACTCGTGGTACGGCAGGCCGGCCCAGGAAGCGATCTCTTCCTGGGTGAAGCGCGGCAGGTTTTCCGGAACGTAGAGGCCACCGTCACTGGCGAGGCCCGCCAGCAGGACGTCTTCGAAATTCAGGGCAGGAGCCTGGCCACGGGTACTGATATAGCGCATTTGGGCAAACCTATGATTCAAGCGGCGGGCCTCGGCCCGCCGCAGACGATTAATTGAGCTGTTCGACGCGGATCCGCACGACCTTGCCGACCACATCCTGCAGGGCTTCCAGGGCGACAATGGCATCGTTCATGCGCTGCTCCTGCACCTCGTGGGTAAGCAGGATCATCGGTACCAGGCCGTCCTGTTCCTCGACGTCCTTCTGCATGATCGATTCGATGTTGATGCCACGCTCGGAGAGGATGCTCGCCACCTGGGCCAGTACGCCCGGGTGGTCCTTGGCCTGGATGCGCAGGTAGTACGCGGTCTGGCAGGCTTCGATCGGCAGGATCGGGTGGGCGGACAGCGAGTCCGGCTGGAAGGCCAGGTGCGGTACGCGGTTTTCCGGGTCGGAAGTCATGGCGCGAACCACGTCCACCAGGTCGGCGACCACCGAGGAAGCAGTTGGCTCCATGCCGGCGCCGGCACCGTAGAACAGGGTCGAACCGGCGGCGTCGCCGTTGACCATCACCGCGTTCATCACGCCGTTGACGTTGGCGATCAGGCGGTCGGCCGGGATCAGCGTCGGGTGTACCCGCAGCTCGATGCCGGCGGCGGTGCTGCGTGCAACGCCGAGGTGCTTGATGCGGTAGCCCAGGGCTTCGGCGTAGTTCACGTCGGCGGTGGTCAGCTGGGTGATGCCTTCGGTGTAGGCCTTGTCGAACTGCAGCGGGATGCCGAAGGCGATGGACGCGAGGATGGTCAGCTTGTGCGCGGCATCGATGCCTTCGACGTCGAAGGTCGGGTCGGCTTCGGCGTAACCCAGGGCCTGGGCTTCGGCCAGCACGTCAGGGAAGGTACGGCCCTTCTCGCGCATCTCGGTAAGGATGAAGTTGCCGGTGCCGTTGATGATGCCGGCAACCCAGTTGATGCGGTTGGCCGACAGGCCTTCGCGGATCGCCTTGATCACCGGGATGCCACCGGCCACGGCCGCCTCGAAGGCGACGATGACGCCCTTCTCGCGGGCGCGGGCGAATATTTCGTTGCCGTGCACCGCGATCAGCGCCTTGTTCGCGGTGACCACGTGCTTGCCATTGTCGATGGCCTTGAGCACCAGGTCGCGGGCCACGGTGTAGCCGCCAATCAGTTCAATGACGATATCGATATCGGGGTTGCTCGCTACCTCGAACACGTCAGCGGTAATGGGGGTACCGGTAATCTGGCAGTTCGGGTTGGGCGAACGCATGGCAATCTGTGCCACTTCGATTCCACGCCCGGCGCGGCGGGCGATTTCCTCGGCGTTACGCTTAAGTACATTGAAGGTTCCGCCACCGACGGTCCCCAACCCACAGATGCCTACTTTGACCGGTTTCACTGTGAACTCCCCATTGAACGGCCAGCCCCTCGGCCAGCCGTGAAAAAAGCCGTCTCCCCATGAAGACGGCCCACTGATTGATTACATTACTTGGCGCCGGCCAGGGCCAGCGCGGCCACTTGCTTGGCCGGCTGGTAGCCCGGGATCACCTGGCCATCCTCGAGGACGATGGCCGGGGTGCCGTTGACACCGATCGACTGACCCATGGCGAACTGCTTGCTCACCGGGTTCTCGCACTTGGCGGCCTTGATTTCCTTGCCGCCGATCATCTTGTCGAGGGCCGAGTTGCGGTCCTTGGAACACCAGACCGCCTGCAGCTGTTCATCACCCGGCGAGCCGAGGCCCTGGCGCGGGAAGGCGACATAGCGCACTTCGACACCGAGCCTGTTCAGCTCGGCGACTTCCTCGTGCAGCTTGTGGCAATACGGGCAGGTGGTGTCGGTGAAGACGGTGATATGCGACTTGGCTTGGCCCTTGGCCGGATAGACCACCATGTCCGAGGTCGGAATGCCGTTGATGGTCTTGGCGATGCCGGCACGCTCGGCCTTCTCGGTGAGGTTCACCGGCTTGCCGTCCTTGACCTGGTACAGGTTGCCCTGCACCACATACTGGCCGTCAGCACTGGCATACAGGACCCGACCGCCCTGCAGCTTGACTTCGTACAGGCCGTTGAACGGGCTCTTGTCGATGCTCTCCACCGGGATGTCGGAAGCCAGCGACTTCAGCGTGTCGCGAATCGCCTTGTCGGCCTCGTCGGCCACGGCGAACGAGGTGACCAGCGCCAGGGCGGCGGCCGCGAGGGTCTGGATCAAGCGCATGAGGGGAAAACTCCTTGCATAGGACCGGAATAGGGACGCCCGTGCTGAAAACGCGGGGATTTCGCCGGCCCAGGACGTGAACATTGAAAGACTACCACATTCACTGCCCTGTACACGGGCCGTCGAGAAGCCGAATAGCGGCTAGCCGCGTGGATGATGACGGGCATGCAGCTCCTGTAGGCGGGCCTTGGCGACATGGGTATAGATCTGGGTGGTGGAGAGATCGCTATGGCCCAGGAGCATCTGCACCACCCTCAGGTCGGCGCCGTGGTTGAGCAGGTGGGTGGCAAAGGCGTGGCGCAGGGTGTGCGGCGACAGCGTCTTGCCGATACCGGCGACCTTCGCGTGGTGCTTGATACGGTGCCAGAAGGTCTGGCGAGTCATCTGCTCGCCGCGCTGGCTGGGAAACAGCACATCACTGGGCTGCCCATTGAGCAGGTCGGCCCGCCCATCGCGCAGGTAGCGCTCGATCCACAGCACCGCCTCCTCACCCATGGGCACCAGGCGCTCCTTGCTGCCCTTGCCCATCACCCGCAGCACGCCCTGGCGCAGGTTGATCTGGTCGAGGGTCAGGCTAACCAGCTCGGTCACCCGCAGGCCACAGGCGTAGAGCACTTCGAGCATCGCGCGGTCGCGCTGGCCGATGGCTTCGCTGAGGTCCGGGGCCCGCAACAGGGCTTCGACATCCGCTTCGGACAAGGACTTGGGCAGTGGTCGCCCCAACTGCGGCATGTCCACCTGCAGGGTCGGATCGACCTCTATCAGCTTTTCCCGCAGCAAATAACGATAGAAACCACGCGCACCGGAGAGGAAACGCGCCGTGGAACGGGGCTTGTATCCCTGGTCCAGGCGCCATGCCAGGTGATCGAGGATCAGCTCGCGGCCGGCGTCTGGCAGGGCGATGCCCTTGTCCTGCAACCAGCCGTTGAACAGGGCCAGGTCGCTGCGATAGGAGGCACGGGTGTTGTCTGAAAGGCCTTTCTCGAGCCACAAGGCATCGAGAAACTGGTCGATCAGGGGATGGTCGATGGCGGGCATGACAACTCGGAAAACACAGGATGAAAACGCTGAAAGACCGCTAGTCTTCCATAACCATGCCGGCATAGGGAAATCCGAATGAGCGAGCAACAGATCCTGCTGACCTTTGGCGGCATAGGGCTGGCGGCACTGGGCTGCCAATGGCTGGCCTGGCGCCTGAAGCTGCCGGCGATCCTCTTTCTCCTGCTTGGCGGCATCCTTGTCGGTCCGGTGCTGGGCTGGCTCGATCCGCAGGCCATGTTCGGCCCGTTGCTGATGCCGCTGGTATCCCTGGCGGTGGCACTGATCCTGTTCGAGGGCAGCCTGACCCTGCACCTCTCGCAATGGCGCGACATCGGCGCCGTCGTGCAGCGCATGGTGACCCTCGGCGCACTGGCGACCTGGATCGTCATTGCCCTGGCCACCCACTGGCTGCTGGGTTTCGACTGGCCGCTGGCGGTGCTGTTCGGCACCCTTACCCTGGTCACCGGGCCGACGGTGATCGTACCCATGCTGCGGGTAGTGCGTCCCAAGGCGACCATCGCCAATATCCTGCGCTGGGAAGGAATCGTCATCGACCCGATCGGCGCACTGCTGGCCGTGGTGGTGTACAGCTTCATCATTGCCAGCGCTGCCGACGAAGGCCTGAGCCAGAGCCTGAAGACCTTCGCCGGGGTGCTGTTCTGCGGTTGCGCCTTCGGCGCGGCGGGTGGCTGGTTGCTCGGCCAGGTGATGCGCGAACAATGGCTGCCGGAATACCTGCACAACCTGGCTTCGCTGGCGGCGGTGCTGGGGATTTTCGTCGCGGCCAACCAGGTCATGGCCGAATCCGGGCTGCTGGCGGTCACGGTCATGGGTATGTGGCTGGCCAATATGAAAGGCGTGGATGTGCGGCAGATCCTGCATTTCAAGGAAAACCTCAGCGTGCTGCTGATTTCCGGGCTGTTCATCCTGCTGGCGGCGCGTCTCGACCTGAACGCCCTGCTCGGCCTTGGCCCCGCAGTGCTGGCTCTGCTGCTGGTCATCCAGTTGATAGCCCGGCCGCTGAATGTCGCCCTTTCGACCTGGGGATCGCCGCTGACCTGGCGGGAGCGGGCCTTGCTGGCCTGGGTAGCGCCGCGGGGCATAGTCGCTGCTGCCGTGTCGGCGATCTTCGCCATCCGCCTGGATGAAGCCGGGCATGAAGGCGCCCTGCTCCTGGTGCCACTGACCTTCGCCGTGATCATCGGCACCGTGGTCCTGCAAAGTGCTACGGCACGTCCCCTGGCGCGCCTGCTGAAAGTGGCGGACCCGGCGCCCAGCGGTTTCCTCATCGTCGGCGCCAACCCGCCGGCGCGGGCCATCGGCAAGGCGTTGCAGGAGATGGGCTGCCGGGTACTGCTGACCGACTCCAGCTGGGAGAACATCTGCGCGGCGCGCATGGACGGGCTACCGACCTATTTCGGCAACCCGGCGTCACAACATGCTGAAGTCCACCTGGATCTGGTCGGCCTCGGGCACCTGCTCGGGCTGTCCCCCGCCGGCGAGCTGAATGCACTGGCGTGCATGCGCTTCCGTCATGAGTTCGGCCCGCAACGCCTGTTCGCTCTGGCCAGCGGCCTTGAGGTCAGGCGCAGCGACAAGCACCGCGCCAGTCACGAACACCGTGGCGAGGCCCTGGGCAGCCAGGCACTGACCTATGTGCAACTGGCCAACCAGTTGCACCAGGGCGCCGAGCTGTACAGCACGCACCTGACCGAGGCATTTGGCTGGGAGGCCTATCAGGCCCTGCATGGCGAGCGAGCGACGCTGTTGTTCGCCCGGGATGCCCAGGGCTGGGTGCATGTGTTCAGCCCGGACAGCCAGCCCAGGCCGGGAACCGGCTGGACGTTGCTGGCGTTGATCCAGCCTCGGGACTGAGATGGGACGCTTATCCTCGTCGATGGCGACGAAGCCAAGAAGCGACCCTGTGGGAGCGGGTTCACCCGCGATTACGGTAGTGCAGCCACCCTTGCAATCGCGGGTAAACCCGCTCCCACAGGGTCCGCGCAGACTTTCAGAATGCAAAAAGGGCAGCCCGAGGGCTGCCCTTTCTTTCGCAAAGGTCGGACTGGACTCAGGCCAGTTTTTCCTTGATGCGAGCTGCTTTACCGGACAGGTCACGCAGGTAGTACAGCTTGGCTTTACGCACGTCACCACGACGTTTCACGGCCAGGCTGTCGATTTGCGGGCTGTAGGTCTGGAAAGTACGCTCAACGCCAACACCGTTGGAGATCTTGCGAACGGTGAATGCGCTGTTCAGACCGCGGTTGCGCTTGGCGATTACAACGCCTTCGAACGCCTGCAGACGGGAACGATCGCCTTCCTTCACTTTCACCTGAACGACGATGGTGTCGCCCGGGGCAAAGGTAGGGATCTCTTTGCTCATCTGCTCAGCTTCGATCTGCTGAATGATTTTGTTGGTCATCTTGTGCTCCTAAGGCAAATCACGGATTTACCATCGATACGTTAACTATCGTCCCGCTCGCGGATGTATTCCTCGAGCAGCTTCTTCTCTTCTCCAGAAAGTGAGCGACTTTCCAGAAGATCGGCGCGTCGTTCCCAGGTCCGCCCAAG
Organism: Pseudomonas bharatica; assembly: GCF_048586865.1. Classification (NCBI taxonomy): domain Bacteria; kingdom Pseudomonadati; phylum Pseudomonadota; class Gammaproteobacteria; order Pseudomonadales; family Pseudomonadaceae; genus Pseudomonas; species Pseudomonas bharatica. Next base: position 36,014 of record NZ_JBMAWR010000026.1, read on the forward strand.
GGACTGCTGCAAACGCCAACGCCGGATGTGTGCATGGTTGCCACTGAGCAACACGTCGGGTACACGCTGATCCGCATACACCTCGGGTCGGGTGTAGTGCGGGCAATCCAGCAGACCGTCGGTGAAGGAATCCTCCTCCGCCGAGTCCACATGCCCTAAAGCTCCGGGCAGCAGCCGCGTAACCGCATCGATCAGGACCATCGCCGGCAGCTCGCCGCCAGACAGTACATAGTCGCCAATCGACCACTCTTCATCGACATGAGCCTCGATAAAGCGCTCGTCGATGCCTTCGTAACGACCGGCAATCAGAATCAACGATTCATGGGTTGCCAGGTCCTTGACCGCCGACTGGTTCAGCTTGCGGCCTTGTGGCGAGAGGTAGATCACCTTCGCCGCTCCTCCGGTTGCCTGCCTGGCCTCGACCAGGGCGTCTTCCAGAGGCTTGATCTTCATCACCATGCCCGGACCACCGCCAAAAGGCCGATCATCCACCGTGTGGTGACGATCCGTGGTGTAGTCCCGCGGGTTCCAGCAGGTCAGTTGCAACAACCCCTGTTTCACCGCGCGGCTGGTAATGCCGTACTCACTGATGGCCGAGAACATCTCGGGGAACAACGTGATGACTTCTACGCGCAGGCTCGCCATCGCTTAGAAATCCGCATCCCATTCGACCCTCATCTCACTCGCCGCCAGGTCGATTGCCAACACGCACTGCCGGGTATAAGGCAGTAGCCGTTCACGATCATCCAGGCTGCCAGCACAGGGCTTGACCACCATTACATCGTTCGCGCCGGTCTCCAACAGGTGATCAACCTTGCCGAACAGTTGTCCGTCCTGGTTGATGACACTCAGGCCCACGAGCTGGTACCAGTAGTACTCGTCGTTGGCCAGGTTGGGCAAAAGGCTTCTCGAGATACAGATCTCGAAACCGCTCAGAAGACGTGCTTCGTCGCGATCGTCCAGCCCCTTGAGCTTGGCGACCAGATCCTTTTGACCGGATCGGCCCTTGACCAGCTCTACCTGCTTGACCACGCCTTCGCGCCGAAGCGTCCAGTGGCGGTACTGCAACAGGTTGTCGATCGGATCGGTAAAGGAAAACACCTTCACCTCGCCGCGAACGCCGTGTACCGAAAAAATCTTGCCGACGACGATCAGGTCGTCCGCATTTTCTGGCGTCGCGTTCATATTGCTCAGGCAGCGGCCTTGGCAGCTTCCTTCAGCAGCTGAGCAACGCGCTCAGACGGCTGGGCACCTTGAGACAGCCAGTAGGTGGCACGCTCCTGGTTTACGGACAGCTTGACTTCTGCGCCCGAAGCAATCGGGTTGAAGAAGCCGATACGCTCAACGAAACGACCATCGCGCGCATTGCGGCTGTTGGTCACGGTGAGGTGGTAGAATGGGCGCTTTTTGGAGCCGCCACGGGCAAGACGGATGGTTACCATGTGAACATCGTTCCTGTAGTCGGTGCTGCAAATCTATAGGCCAAACGGGTACGGGTACCCGAAAGGCCGCATATTCTCAAGGAATACACGGGCTTTTGCAAATGCCTTTTTTCTGGCAAACGCCTGCCTGTCATACAGATCTGCAATGAAGCCACTCTTCATAGAGATGGCCATGTCCCCGCCGCGAGGCGGGTTCCGGGCGCGGCCCCGGTAATCGAGGCCGCACCGCGAATCGGGTTTACAGCTTGGGCATGCCGCCGCCGGGCATCATGCCGCCCAGGCCGCGCATCATCTTGGCCATGCCACCCTTGGCAGAAAACTTCTTCATCATCTTCTGCATCTGCTTGTGCTGCTTGATCAGGCGGCCGATGTCCTGCACCTGGGTGCCGGAACCGATGGCGATCCGGCGCTTGCGCGAACCGCTGATCAGGTCAGGGTCACGGCGCTCGGCCGGGGTCATCGAGTTGATGATCGCTTCCATCTGCTTGAACTGCTTCTCGGCCGCACCCTGGGCGTTGCCCATCTGCGCCAGGTTGACCCCGCCGATGCTCGGCAGCTTGTCCATCAGGCCGCCGAGGCCGCCCATGTTCTTCATTTGTTGCAGCTGGTCGCGGAAGTCCTCGAGATCGAAGCCCTTGCCCTTCTTCAGCTTCTTGGCCAGCTTGTCGGCCTTGGCCTTGTCGATGTTCTGCTCGGCCTGCTCGATCAGGCTGAGCACGTCGCCCATGCCGAGGATGCGCGAGGCGATACGGTCCGGGTGGAACGGCTCCAGGGCCTCGGTCTTCTCGCCCATGCCGATGAACTTGATCGGTTTGCCGGTGATGGCACGCACCGACAGGGCGGCACCGCCACGGGCGTCACCGTCGACCTTGGTCAGCACCACGCCGGTCAGCGGCAGGGCATCGCCGAAGGCCTTGGCCGTGTTGGCGGCGTCCTGGCCGGTCATGGCGTCGACCACGAACAGCGTTTCGACCGGCTTGACCGCAGCGTGCAGGTCCTTGATCTCGGTCATCATGTCGGCGTCGATATGCAGACGGCCGGCGGTGTCGACGATGACCACGTCGATGAATTTCAGCTTGGCTTCACGGATCGCCGCTTCGGCGATGGCCACGGGCTTCTGGCTGATGTCGGACGGGAAGAAGGTCACGCCGATGTCGTTGGCCAGGGTTTCCAGCTGCTTGATCGCCGCAGGGCGATAGACGTCGGCGGAGACGACCATGACGGTCTTCTTCTTGCGCTCCTTGAGGAAGCGCGCCAGCTTGCCGGCAGTGGTGGTCTTGCCCGCACCCTGCAGACCGGCCATCAGCACCACGGCAGGCGGCGCGGCGTTCAGGCTCAGGTCCTCGTTGGCCGCGCCCATCAGTTCTTCGAGTTCGGCCTGGACGATCTTCACGAAGGCCTGACCCGGGGTCAGGCTGCGGGAAACCTCGGTACCGACAGCACGTTCCTTGACCTTGTTGACGAAATCCTTGACCACCGGCAGGGCGACGTCGGCCTCGAGCAACGCCATGCGCACTTCGCGCAGGGTGTCTTTGATGTTGTCTTCGTTCAGCTTGGCCTTGCCGGTGACATGGCGCAGCGTCTGTGACAGACGATCGGTCAGGTTTTCAAACATGGGGATCCTTTCAGGCTCTGTGGAACCGGGGTTTAGCCAGCCGTGGGCACGGACAGGGGCGCGATTATAGCGAAGACTCGCGCCAGCGCACACCATGGTGCAGGACCGGAGCGCACCGGCCGTCTACCACCATGCTTCCTAGGGGGCCGGGTTCTATGCCAAACTCCTCGACTTTCGGGCTTGCCTAACAGGACTTATGCTCCCCTTGTCACCCAGCTTGCTACCCAACCTGATTGCCGCCTGCCTTTACGCCGCCGCGATCATCCTCCAAGGCACCGGCCTGGCCCGCGGTGTCAAGGCCGACAAACGGCTGCTCGGCCTGCTCGGCGCCCTGGCCGTGCTCGCCCAGGGCACCGCGCTGTTCTGGCAACTGCTTACCCCCCTGGGCCTGAGCCTGGACTTCTTCAGCGCCGCGAGCCTGATCGCCACCGCCGTGATCGCCATCACCCTGATCGCCTGCCTGCGCATCCCGGTGGAAAACCTGCTCCTGCTGCTCTTCCCCCTCGGCCTGCTGACCGCGCTGATCGCCCAGTTCGCGCCGTCCGGCACGGTGCCGCTGGTCAACGAAGAGCCCGGCATCCTCGCCCATATCCTCCTGTCGATCCTGGCCTACGGCCTGTTCACCATCGCGGTGTTCCAGGCGCTGTTGCTGCTGGTGCAGGATCACCAGCTCAAGCACAAGCATCCGTCCGGCCTGATCCGCAACTTCCCGCCGCTGCAGACCATGGAAAGCCTGCTGTTCGGCTTCCTCTGGGCCGGCTGGGGGCTGCTCTCGCTGTCGCTGGTGTCCGGCTGGCTGTTCCTGGACAACCTGTTCGCCCAGCACCTGGTGCACAAGACCCTGCTGTCCTGCGTCGCCTGGGTGGTGTTCGGCGTCCTGTTGTGGGGCCGCACCCGCCTGGGCTGGCGCGGACACAAGGCAATCCGCTGGACCCTGGCCGGCTTCTGCCTGCTGATGCTGGCCTACTTCGGCAGCAAGCTGGTACGCGAATTCATCCTGCATATCTGACGAGCGATCGATGAACACTCTGCCGCTGGCTCCGCTATTCGGGCTACTGGCCCTGGCCTTGTTGTGGTCGGCACTGTTCAGTGCGGTTGATAGTGCACGCCAGCGCCTGGCCAGGGTTCGCGACCAGGATCGCCATCCAGCCCTCGACAGCATTCCGGAGCAGGCCCTGGTGCTCGGCGCCACCCTCGGCAAATTGCTGGTGCTCGCCCTCGCGGCCCTCGCCGGCCTGCACTGCCAGGGCGAGCGCGGTTTCTGGCTGGGCTGCCTGGGTGCCGCCCTGCTCCTGCTGGTCTGCGCCGAGTACCTGCCGCGGCAACTGGCGCGGCGCAATCCGGAGGCGTTCATCGGCCTCGGCATGATCCTCAGGTTCCCGCTCTACCTGCTGCAGCCCCTGGCCCGCCTGCTGGACGGCATCGCCCGCCTGATCGTACGGCCATTCGCGGTCAGGCCTGCGGTGGTCAACCACCACCAGCCCGACGATTCGCTGCCGGATGATAGTGATCAGGACAGCGAGAAACCGGACGCCCGCACCCTGCCCGCCAGCCTGCTGGCCCTGGAAAAGATCACGGTCAACCATATCCTGGTCCCGCGCAGCGAGGTGGACGGCGTCAACCTCGACGAGACCATCGAAGAAATCACTGCCCGCCTGATCGCCTGCAAGCACACGCGCCTGCCGGTGTTCCACAGTGATATCAACCAGGTCCAGGCGGTGCTGAACATACGCCACGTCGCCCACCTGCTGCCCAATGCAGAACTGACCTTCAAGAACCTTCTGGCCGCCTGCTACGAGCCATACTTCGTCCCGGAAAGCACCCCGCTGCAACTGCAGTTGCTGAATTTCCACAAGCAGCAGCGGCGCATGGGCATCGTCGTTGATGAGTACGGCGAAGTGCAGGGCATCGTCACCCTGGAAGACATCCTTGAAGAGATAGTCGGCGAGTTCGAGGAACAGGATCGCCACGACAATCCGCATATCCACCCACAAGCCGACGGACGCTATGTGATCGAAGGCGCCGTCGCCATCCGCGAACTGAACCGCTGTCTCGGCTGGCACCTGCCCAGCGACGGCCCGAAAACCCTCAACGGCCTGGTGACCGAAGCACTGGAAAGCATTCCGGACAGTGCGGTGTGCCTGAAGATCGGCCGTTATCGCCTGGAAATCCTCGAAACCGAGGACAACCGCGCCAGCCGCATACTGGTCTGGACCGTCACCCGCCCCGCGGCCTGATCCGCCGCAGCGCTGGCGCACGAGCCAGACACATTCGGTATCGAATCTGGCTATACTCGACACACGCTTACCCAGCCCTGCCGTCGCGCCCGCTACCCGCACCCGGCGCTTTGCGGCCACTGCGCACCGCCCGCATGGCGCTTTACCGGTACTGCTTCACACCCCGAACAGTGCCCGCGCCCGCCCCCACCCCGACAGGGCGTATGCTCGGCGACGCGAGTCATACCTATAAATACGCTCCGGCCCCTCGCCATTCACCCGGCAAGGTCGCCAGAAGAGCACTCGACCGTCAGGGGTTCACCAGATGACAACCAGCAGCACCTACAACGAGACGGACGCCGTGCCGTCCGGCAACTCGCCTGCCCGTGTCGCCACTGCCAGCTTCATCGGCACCGCCATCGAGTTCTATGACTTCTACGTGTATGCCACCGCCGCCGCCCTGGTGATCGGACCGGTATTCTTTCCGCAGACCTCGGGCACGGCACAAATGCTGTCGGCCTTCCTCACCTTCGGTATCGCGTTCCTTGCCCGGCCACTGGGCTCGGCCTTGTTCGGCCATTTCGGCGACCGCATCGGCCGCAAGTCGACACTGGTCGCCTCGCTGCTGCTGATGGGCGTGTGTACCACGCTGATCGGGGTCCTGCCGGGACATGACAGCATCGGCATCTGGGCGCCGATCCTGCTTTGCGTGCTGCGCTTCGGCCAGGGCCTGGGCCTTGGCGGCGAATGGGGCGGCGCGGCGCTGCTGGCCACGGAGAACGCACCGAAGAACAAGCGCGCCTGGTTCGGCATGTTCCCGCAACTGGGCCCGTCCATCGGCTTCCTTGCCGCCAACGGCCTGTTCCTGGCGTTGGCCATGCTCCTCAGCGACGAGGACTTCCGTGCCTGGGGCTGGCGTATTCCGTTCCTGCTCAGCGCCGCGCTGGTCATCGTCGGCCTGTACGTGCGCCTGAAGCTCGAAGAAACCCCGGTCTTCGCCAAGGCCATCGCCCGCCACGAGCGGGTGAAAATGCCAGTGGTCGAACTGTTCGCCCAATACTGGCTGCCGGTGCTGCTGGGCGCGCTGGCCATGGTGGTGTGCTACGCGCTGTTCTACATCTCCACGGTATTTTCCCTGAGCTACGGCGTATCGACGCTGGGCTACACGCGGGAAACCTTCCTTGGCCTGCTGTGCTTCGCCGTGCTCTTCATGGCCCTGGCCACGCCCCTGTCGGCCTGGCTCAGCGACCGTTACGGGCGCAAGCCGGTGCTGATCGTCGGTGCGCTGCTGGCCATCGTCTCGGGCTTCGCCATGGAGCCGCTGCTGACCTCGGGCTCCACCGCCGGGGTGGCACTTTTCCTGGCCATCGAGCTGTTCCTGATGGGTGTGACCTTCGCCCCGATGGGCGCGCTGCTGCCGGAGCTGTTCCCGACCCATGTGCGCTACACCGGCGCATCGGCGGCCTACAACCTGGGCGGCATCGTCGGCGCCTCCGCCGCGCCGTTCTTCGCGCAGAAACTGGTGGTGATGGGTGGTTTGAGCTGGGTGGGGGGTTATGTTTCGGCGGCGGCCCTGCTGAGCCTGATTGCCGTGCTGTGCCTGAAGGAAACCCGGCACTCGGATCTGTAGCGAAAAACGGGGCGGACCCTGCGATCCGCCCCGTTTGCTTGAGCCTTACAGCTCGACGTTCACCGCTTGCGAAGCGCGGGTCGCCTTGGCCCGGGCCGCTTCGATCGACTCGTCACGGGCCAGGCACACGCCCATGCGCCGCTGACCATTGACTTCCGGCTTGCCGAACAGACGCAGTGCGGTGTCCGGCTCGGCCAGGGCCGCGCCGAGGTTGTCGAAGGCGGTCTGCTGCGACGTGCCCTCCACCAGAATCACTGCCGAGGCCGAAGGGCCGAACTGACGGATCGCCGGGATCGGCAGGCCGAGGATGGCCCGTGCGTGCAGGGCGAACTGCGACAGGTCCTGGGAAATCAGGGTGACCAGGCCGGTATCGTGCGGACGCGGCGACACTTCGCTGAACCATACCTGGTCGCCCTTGACGAACAGTTCCACGCCGAACAGGCCACGGCCGCCCAGGGCCTCGGTGACCGCCTTGGCCACGCGCTCCGATTCGGCCAGGGCCACCGGACTCATCGCCTGCGGCTGCCAGGATTCCTGATAGTCGCCCTTCTCCTGGCGGTGGCCAACCGGCGCGCAGAAGGTGGTACCACCGATATGGCGAACGGTCAGCAAGGTGATTTCGTAGTCGAAATCGATGAAGCCCTCGATGATCACCCGGCCCTTGCCGGCACGGCCGCCTTCCTGGGCGTAGTCCCAGGCCTTCTGCAGGTCGTCGGCGCTTTTCAGCAGGCTCTGGCCCTTGCCCGACGAACTCATCACCGGCTTGACCACGCACGGGAAGCCGAGGTCCAGGGCGGCGGCCTTGTAGTCTTCGAAGGTGTCGGCGAAGTGATACGGCGAGGTCGGCAGGTCCAGCTCTTCGGCGGCCAGGCGACGGATGCCTTCGCGGTTCATGGTCAGTTGTGCGGCGCGGGCGGTCGGCACCACGGTGAAGCCTTCGGCTTCCAGCTCGACCAGGGTGGCGGTGGCGATGGCTTCGATTTCCGGCACGATGTAGTGCGGCTTCTCGGCCTCGATCACCGCGCGCAGGGCAGCGCCGTCGAGCATGTTGATCACATGGCTGCGGTGCGCCACCTGCATCGCCGGGGCGTTGGCGTAGCGGTCCACGGCAATCACTTCAACGCCCAGGCGTTGCAGCTCGATCACCACTTCCTTGCCCAGCTCGCCGCAACCGCACAGCAGTACACGGGTCGCGGTGGGCGACAATGGAGTTCCGATACGAGTCATCACAGGTCCTCAGGGAGAGAAATCCAGGACCGCCCCAGCACGGTGCGGGCCAGCGAAAGGGGCGTATTTTACATGAGCAATGATCGGGAGTGCGACATAGACCCCTGTGGGAGCTGGCTTGCCAGCGATAGGGCCGGCTTGAGCAATGATGTTGTCAGGACTGGCCAAATCGCTGGCAAGCCAGCTCCCACAGGGTTCAGTGCAGGGTTCAGTTGGCGATTGCGTTCTTGCGTACTCGCCAGGCCATCGCCAGCCACACGGCGGTGACACCGGCGAACTTGGACGCCAGCGCCGTCCCCACTACCGCCGGGGTCAATGCGCCGATCATGCCGAAGAAGATGAAGGTGTCGACGGGAATGCTCAGCGCCGAGCTGATCCACAAACGGTCGTGCAGTGGCCGCCTGGTGATGCTGAACACCAGCCAGTCGATCAGTTCGGACACGGCGAAGGCCGTGGCACTGGCCAGGGCGATGGCCGGCTCGGAAGTGACATAGGACAGCACCAGCGCTGCCAGCATGGCCACCAGCGCGCCATGCCCGTAGCGGGTCTGCACCATGTCGCGCAGGACGAACACCAGCCCGCCCCAGGCGGACCAGATGACATCCAGGTGCGGTGCACTGGAGAAGGCGTAGTTGATCAGCACCACGCTGGCGATGTAGGCGATGAGAAAGAACATTGAAGGTGACCGGTGGACAAGCCGCACAGGGTACTTCACCGACCCCGCGCGGCCAAGTCCCGGGGATCAGCGGACCTTGGCAGGCTGGCCGAAGATCAGCCCGGCAGCCAGGGCACGCTCATGACACAGCGCCAGCACCTGGCGCCGCTCGGCATTGTCCATGCGCCCCCAGCGGGTGATTTCCGTGGCGGTACGCTGGCAGCCGGTGCAGATATCGTGGTCGTCCAGCGCACAGATGCTGACGCAAGGCGATGCCACGGGTTTTTCCACTGAACTGCTCATCAGTCCTCCTGCGGCGCGAGGTCGCGGGCGTAGCGCTGGGCGTTGTGCACGTAATGGGCGGCGCTGGCTTCGAGCATCTTTTTCTGCGCCTCGGTGAGCTCGCGCACGATCTTGCCCGGCGAGCCCATGACCAACGAGCCGTCGGGGATTTCCTTGCCTTCCGGGATCAGCGCATTGGCGCCGATGATGCAGTGCTTGCCGATCCTGGCGCCGTTGAGGATCACCGCATTGATGCCGATCAGGCTGAAGTCGCCCACCGTGCACCCATGGAGCATGGCATTGTGGCCGATGGTCACGCCCTGGCCGATGGTCAGCGGCGAACCCATGTCGGTGTGCATCACCGTGCCGTCCTGGACGTTGCTGTTCTCGCCGATGTCGATCAGTTCGTTGTCGCCGCGCAGGACCGCATTGAACCAGACGCTGGCCCCGGCCTGCAGGCGGATCTTGCCGATCAGCGTGGCATTGGGCGCTACCCAGCTTTGCGGGTGGGTTTCGACCCGCAGGTCGCCCAGACGGTATTTCATGCGTGGATCCTCACGGTAGATGCGCGGCGGGTGGTCCCGCTCGTCAGAGTGGAGTGAAGCGCTCGGGCGGCTGGTGCAGGCTGATCCGCGCGTCGTAGAGCAGGTTGACCAGTTCGACGATCATGATCGCCGACAGGCCCCAGATCTTGTATTCACCGTAGCGGTAGCTGGGCACGTACCAACTGCGGCCCTGGTAGTCGATACGGTGGGTGTGGTCACGCGGGTCCTGGCGGAAGAACTCCAGCGGAACGGTGAACACCGCGGCGATCTCGGCATCGTTGGGCCGGTATTCGACGTAATCGGGGATCAACCCGACATACGGCGTGACCTTCAGGCCGTGCAGGGACACCAGCGGGCTGAGCGGCCCGACCACCTCGACCAGCCCCGGTGGCAGGCCGATTTCTTCTTCGGCTTCGCGAAGTGCGGTGAATACCAGGTCAGGGTCATCCGGGTCGCGTCGCCCGCCGGGAAACGCCACTTCGCCGCCGTGGGTGGACAGGCCCTTGGCGCGCAACGTAAGGACCAGCTCCGGCTCTTCGCTGCGGGTGATGGGCAACAGCACCGCGGCCTCGGGAAAACGACGATCGGTTTCCAAAGTGCCCGGTGTGTGACTGCTCACACGGCGAAGTAGCTCGTCCAGCATGGTCTCTCTCGTTCCAGAATCGTCCTGCATCATGCACCAAAGCCGTCCCGCGCCCAAGCCCCGCTGACGATCGCCCTTGCCCGGCGCAGGAGCGGGAGGCGAAGATAGCCGCAACCCACAGGAAGATAAGCATGAAATACTGCAGTGCGTGCGGCAAGCCGGTGACCCAGCGTATTCCCGAAGGCGACTCGCGCCTGCGCTACGTGTGCGATCACTGCCAGGCGATCCACTACCAGAACCCCAATATCGTGGCCGGCGTGCTGCCCAATCATGGCAGCCGGGTGCTGCTGTGCCGCCGCGCGATCGAGCCGCGCAAGGGCTACTGGACGCTGCCGGCCGGTTTCATGGAGAACGGCGAGACCATGGAGCAGGCCGCGCGTCGGGAAACCGTCGAGGAAGCCTGCGCGCGTCTGGGCGAGCTGACCCTGTATCACCTCTACGATCTGCCGCATATCAACCAGGTCCACGTGTTCTTTCGCGGCGAACTGGCCGATCTTGATTTCGACATCGGCGTCGAAAGTCTCGAAGTGCGCCTGTTCGAGGAACACGAGATCCCGTGGGACGAGCTGGCTTTCCGCACCGTGCGCGTCACACTAGAATGCTACTATCGGGACCGCGAAAAGCAGCACTATCCGGTGCGCAACCATAGCCTGCCGCCTTCTTTCGCCCCGCCAACCACACTCGAATCATGAAGTTGCTTCTCCGGGGATACCGTTCAATGCGCTGGTTGCTTGCCCTTTTCTGCCTGAGTGTTGCCTCGCTGTCCCAGGCCGCCTATATCGAGACCATCATCAGGAAACCGGTAGTCAAGGACGATGCGCCCCTGGTTTCTCCCGCCACAACCCCCACGCCGGGCCGTATCGACAAGGTCCTGGTGATCAAGTCGCAGCGCCGCCTGGAGCTGATCAGCAATGGCGAACCCCTGAAGACCTACCGCATCTCCCTCGGCAAGAAACCCGTGGGCGCCAAGGAGCGCGAAGGCGACAAGCGCACCCCGGAAGGCTTCTACTGGCTGGACTGGCGCAAGGTCTCGGACCGCTACAACCTGGCGATCCACGTGTCCTATCCGAATGTGACGGACGCGGCCAAGGCACGGCGGGAAGGTGTGCAACCGGGCGGCATGATCATGATCCACGGCACGCCGCTGGGCGGGGAATATCCCGAGGAAGTGTTCCACACCCTGGACTGGACCGAAGGCTGCATCGCCATGCGCAACACGGACATGCGCGAAGTGTGGAACCTGGTGCAGGACGGCACCATGATCGAAATCCGGCCCTGAAGAAAATCTCAAGCACGACGCGGACCCTGTGGGAGCGGGTTCACCCGCGATTATGGTAGCGAGGTCGCCATCGCAATCGCGGGTGAACCCGCTCCCACAGGGTCCGCACCGCACTTTCGATTTTTTATCGACTCACCTCCCTCAGAAATTTCCTCAGCAAACCCCGCCTTTTTCCCACCCGAGTTCGCGCACTTCCCCAGCATCCAGACGGATGCCCCGTGCCCTAGATTCCTTTCCCTCATAACGACTCTCCGTCCTAGAACAACAATATAGGGACGTGCCATGCCGTGTTTATTCGGACGCAGGTGCCTGCTGGCGTCCGTGATCCTTGTCGCCCTGCTGCCAGGACCCGCCACTGCCCAGGCCAACCCGGGGCTGCCACTGCTGCGCGAGCAGGAGCAGGAAACCCGCGAGCTCAGGCGCGAGCAACAACTGCGCCGGCTGGACTCTCCAACGATCGGTGCACCCGACGAACCCACCCCGACAATTTCCGGAAATGCTCACTGCTGGCCGATCCGCACGGTGAAGCTGGCCGGAAGTACCCTGCTGAAAAGCCGAACCCTGCGCCAACGTCTCGACGCACTGCTGCCCCCCTGCATGACCGAGACACATCTCAACGAGTTGCTCAAGGGAATCACCCGGCTTTACCTCGCCCAGGGTTACCTGGGTAGCCGGCCTTACCTGGCCAGCCCACCGCAGAACGGCACGCTCGAGATCATCATCGTCGAAGGTTTCGTGGAATCGGTGGAGTTCGATGACCCGAGCCTGCCCCTGTCGCTGTCCCGCGCCTTTCCCGACCTGCTCGGCAAGCCGCTGAAGCTGGGTGATCTGGAGCAAGGCCTGTGGCAAATGAACCGCCTGCAGAGCGTCGATCTCAGCGCCGACCTGGAACCCGGCTCGATGCCCGGAGGGACGCGCGTGGTGATCCGTTCGCAGCGCGCCCGCACTTCGCGCCTGCGCCTGCTGGGCAGCCTGGACAATAACGGCAATGCCCTGGTGGGTCGCGGCCAACACGGACTGCAACTGGGCATCGACAGCCCCCTGGAACAGAACGACTTTTTCGCGCTGTACAGCACCAGCAGCCTGCCAGGCAGCCCCGGAAACAGTCATAGGCTTGGCCTGAGCTACAGCATTCCACAGGGTCCCTGGACCTTCAGCCTGAACGCCGTCCGCCTGCACTACCGAGCACCACTCCCCGCCTCGCATCGAGTCACCGAGGGCCGCATCGACCTGTACAGCGTCAAGCTGGAGAACACCTTCCGCTACCTGAACACCCTGCAATTCGATTACAGCCTTCAACTGGGCCAAAAGCACGCAGACACCCGACTGTCCCATAGCAGGATCAAGTTCCAGAGCCCTACCGTCACGGTCGTCGATGCCGACGTCACCCTCAGTTGGCGCGACGATGCCATATGGAGCATCGCCCTCGGCTACAGCCAGGGTCTGACCTGGTTCGGTGCCGACACGCAAAGGTTCAACTCCCGCTCTCCCGAGCCGCAGTTCCGCAAGTACCGCGCCACGCTCTGGCAGCGCCGCGAAAGCATGAACCCCGGACGGCGGTGGCGCTGGGATAGCGAATTGGCCTTGCAATTCAGCCCCGATCCGCTCGTTGCCCTGGAGCACATAGCGATTGGCGACGCCTCCGCCGTGCGCGGCTTCCGTGACAGCGGTGTGTCCGATTCCAGCGGCGCCGTCTGGCGCAACACCCTAAGCCTGCCCCTGAACACCGCACTGCCGCTGGAGATTCGCCCATTCCTCGGACTCGACGCCGGCTGGAGCCGCTTCGACCATGGCGCCCCCTCGCAACGCCTGCTGGGCCTGTCCACCGGACTTGAGCTCAGCCGCCCCGACGCCCGCCTGCGTCTCGACTACCAGCGCGCCCTGCACAACGACAACACGCCCCGCCACGCCCTCGAGCCCGGCCACTGGCGCGCGCAATTGACCCTGGTTTTCTGACTCATCACCGAGAGAGACCGCACCGTGAAACAAGCCCAACCCTGCTTTACCCCCAACCTGCTGCGCCTGGCCATCACCGCCAGCCTGCTGGCCCCAGTTGGCGCCCTCGCCAACCCGGCCCTGCAACCTGCCAGCGGCCCCGCTGGCACCCCGACGATCAACCCGCAAAACGGCGTACCGGTGATCGATATCGTCGCGCCTTCGGCCAGCGGCCTGTCGCACAACCAGTTCCTCGACTACAACGTCGGCCAGCCCGGGGTAGTGCTGAACAATGCCCTCGAGGCCGGTCAGTCGCAGCTCGCGGGAAAACTGGGGGCCAACCCGCAGTTCCAGGGCCAGGCTGCCTCGACCATCCTCAACGAGGTGATCAGCCGCAAGTCCTCGGTGATCGAAGGTCCCCAGGAAATCTTTGGACGCCCCGCGGACTATATCCTCGCCAACCCCAACGGCATCACCATCAATGGCGGCAGCTTCATCAACACCACCAAGGCCGGGCTGCTGGTGGGCCGCCCAATGATCGAGGACGGGCGCCTGAGTGAACTCGACAGCCGCACTGGCGCTGGCGAACTGAACGTCGGCGTCCGCGGCGCAAGCACTACCGAAGGCGCGCTGGCCCTGATCGCCCCGCGCATCGAAAGCGCTGGCCTGCTGGATGCCAAGGGCGACCTCGACGTGATCGCCGGTCGCAACCGTATCGATCACGCCAGCGGGCAGATCGTCGAGCACCTCCCGGGCACACCGGGGAGCATCGACGCCAACCTGTTCGGCGCCATGAGCGCCGGACGCATTCGTATCATCAGCACCGCCCAAGGCGCCGGGGTGCGTATCGCCGCGCCGTCGCTGACCGCCCGTGACGGTATCAGCGTGAAGTCGGCCGGTGACCTCGACATCAGCGGCAACGCCCGCCGGCAAAGCCGCCTGGATGCCGGCAAGGGCAAGCTGGAACTCGACGCCACGGACGACCTGCGCCTTACCGCCATCGACGCCAGCGCGACCAGGGTCGAAGGGCGGGCCGGCAAGCGCCTGGTCCTCGACAGCAAGACCCGCGAGAAGATCAAGCAGGAAAACGAGCAACGCGAGAAGAAGTGGTGGTTCGTCACTACCGAGACCTACGAGCGCAAACGCACCACCACGACGCGCAAGGACCTCGGCAGCCAGCTGGCCTCCAGCAGCGGCATCGACCTGCAGGCCGGCACCGACCTGCAGATGCGCAATGCCAAGGTCAAGGCCGGCGGCGACCTCGACGTGCGCAGCGGCGGCCGCCTGGATATCGGTGCAGGGCTGGAAAGCGTCCGCGTCGACGAAACCGTCCGCCACCGCAAGCACCTCTGGCGCGGCGACAAGGACAGCCGTGAATACCGCGAGAGCGCATTGCCCAGCGAGCTGTCCGGGCGCAAGGTGAAGCTGCAGGCCGGCGATGAAATGCGTGTGGCCGGCAGCACCCTGCGCAGCGGCAAGGACATGACCCTGCAAGCGCCGCAGTTGGACATCACCAGCGAACGCCAGGACCGCAGCGAAAGCAACAAGCAGTACCGCGGCGACCTGGTTTCCGGCAGCTTCTTCGGCACGCACGACAACGGCCAGGGCGGCGACACCCGCAATCTCGGCAGCCAGGTGGTTTCCGGCGGCGCCCTGACCGTGGTCGCCGACCAGGTCCAGGTCAGTGGCAGCCGCATCGCCAGCAAGGATGACGCCCTGCTGGTCAGCCAGAAGGCGGCGCTCAACGTCGAGCCTGCCTATGACACATCGGCGCGTAGCAGCCAGCACAGCGGCAGCAAGGTCTTCGGCCTGATCAAGAACGGCAGCGAGCGCCAGCAGAGCGGCAGCTCGGTGCTGGTCAGCGATGTCGCCTCCGACAGCAACCTGCGCCTGGCCAGCGCCGATGAGCTGAAGGTGATCGGCGCAAAACTGCAGGCCGGCGGCGACCTGAAACTGGAGGCGACGAAGGACGTGAACATCAGCGCCGCCAGCGAAACCCGCCTCGACACCAGCCAGGAGTCGGCGCGCGGCTTCTATGCCAATGCCGGCGAGACCCAGCAGGCCGCGGATGGCAAACCGGGCTCGAAACAGTACCGGGCTGCAGCAGGCTACCAACTGACCCACAAGGACAGCAGCGACAGCACCACCACCCTCACGCCCAGCCAACTGAGCGCCGGCAACATCGCGATCGACGGCAAGGCCTCGGTGGCGATCGACAGTTCGAAGCTCACCGCCAGCCAGGGCGCCCTTCTGATCGATGGCCAGCAGGTCAGCCTTGGCGCGCAGAGCAACCAGCAGACCCGCAAGCGCAGCGACACAAGTGTTGGCGGAGGCATCGGCGTGACCGGCGGCATGGACCGCATCGGCAGCGGCCCCGAGGGTTTCCATCAGCGGCAGACCCGCGAGGAAATCAATCTGGATCCGCTCTCCAGCGAGCTGAAGGCTCCGGGCGATATCCGCATCAAGACGCCGGCGCTGGTCAATGAGGCGGCCAAGGTCGAGGCAGGTGGCACGCTGCTGGTGGACGCCCAACAGGTGGAGAACCGCGCGACCGCCAAGGTCCACGAGGTGCGTGAAGGCAACCAGGACTGGAGCGGGCGCGCCGGCGTGAGCCTGGAGGTCCGCGACCTGACCCGGCCCATCGAGAACCTGGGGACCGGCAATGAGGCCGCGCGCTTCCAGCAAGGCTCGGTGGAAGATGCCCTGGCCCCGCCGACGCTGGGCGTGGACGTGTCGCTGGACCATCTCAACCGCCAGCAAACCCGCCGCACGGGAACGGCCACGGTCAGCGAACTGGGCGCCGGCGCCATCCAGGTCAAGGCCGACACCCTGAACGACACCGGCACCCGGTACAACGCCAGCAATGGACAGGTGCGGATCGACGTGCAGGACCATCAATTCGCGGCAGCTCAGGACAGCACGCGGGAAACGGTGAAGCGCCTGGACGTCAGCGGCGCCGCGCGGGTGGAAACCGCCACCGGCAAGGACATCGCCGTGCGCCTGTCCGGCAAGGGCGGCTCGCTGGACAGCACGACGCAGAGCATCACTGCGCAGCCCGGCAGCCTGTATGGCCAGCAGGGCATCCAGGTCCAGCTGGGCAGCGACGGGACCTATGAAGGCACCGCGTTCAATGGCGGCAAGGGCGCGGTAACGGTCGAGGCCGGTGGCGACCTGACCTTCGCCCAGGCCAGTGACCGTCAGTCCCTCAGCCTGCGCCAGACCGACGGCAGCGGCTGGGTCAAGGCCGGCAACACCCCGGGCGGCAGCGCCCTGGAGCTGCGTGGCTATCTCGACCACAAGCAGCTCGACAGCAGCGACAGCCAGGCGCGGGTCGGCAGTATCGATACGGAGGGCGTGGTGCAGTTGAAATCCGCTGGCGAAATGGCCCTGGTCGGTACGCGCATTGGTGATCCGAAGGCCAAGCCTGCGGATATCGTCCTGGACGCGCAGGGTACGCTGAACGTGCTGGCTGCCACTGACACCCATCGGGCGACCGGCAGCAACATCGGTGGCGGCGCTGAAGTGCTGGTCAAGAAAGCCGACGCCGGCCACGGTGGCGGGCTGGGCGGGCACTTCGAGACAGGTCGGGTGGATGAAACCAGCAGCACCGCCACCGGCGCAGTCCTGACTGCAGAAAACACCTTGACCTTGAAAAGCCAGGACAGCAGCGAGCAGGCCATTCACCTGCAAGGGGTCAAGGCTTCGGCCAAGGAGATCATCGTTTCGGCGGAGAACGGCGGGGTCCTGGCCGAGTCGGGGCAGAACCTGGAAAAACGCGACAATCTCAAGCTCACGGTCGGTGCCGGGTTCTCAAGGACGCCCGCCGAGGTCAAGGCCGATAACAAGCAGGCCCTGCACGGCCGGGCACAGGTCGCCCTGGACCAACTGGACAGCCTGCGCCATCTCAACAGCGAGCTGACCGGGCAGCGGCTCAGCCTCGACAGCCTCAACGATATGCAACTCAAGGGCGTGCGCGTGAACGCCGGGCGCATCGACGGCCAGATCGGCGGCGACCTGTTGGTGGCGAGCCAGATGGATAGGGTCAATGGCCTGAAAGTCGAGGTGGATGCACGACTGAGCCAGGAGAAGAATCCCCAGGGCTATCTCAATGCGGTGAAGTCGTTCAGCGGGCCGCTGGGCGCCAAGGCGGAGAAGAGCGTCGGGTCGGCGGTGCAGAAGGTCGATCCGGGCTTTTCACCAACGCTGGACCTGAAGGTGGATCATCGCAAGCTCGACAGCATTGCCGAGCCGAGCCGGCTGGTCGGGCGAGACGGGATCAATCTGGAGGTCGCGGGTGATGTACACCTGAAGGGTGCGGATCTGCGGGCGCCGAAGGGTGAGGTCGAACTGGGCAGCGGGCAAGTCAGCAAGGAAACGCTGAGCGGACGGGATTACCGGCGGGTGGTAGGGACCAATCTGTCCAATGCTCCGGTGGAGTTGGGAGAGGATCTGGTGAAGACCTACAAGGAGAGTGCGATGGGACTGGAGGATGGGGATGCTTCGGTGGACCTGGGGCTGTTCAGGACCGGGGGGCATGATCGGGAGGTTAGCGTTGGGTCGAATGTAACCAGCAAGAAGGGACAACACTAACCTCTGTGGGAGCGGGTTCACCCGCGATTACGGTAGTGAATTCACCATCGCAATCGCGGGTGAACCCGCTCCCACAGGGGACGCGTGCAGCCTTCAGAGATCAGCGAGCTTCCAGGCCTCGTAGGCCGGGGTTTCATAGGGATGGCTGTGCTTCAGCGCGCCAACGACCTGGTGAATCAGCTCGTCCGCCACCACCAGTTCCACCCGCCATTCCTCCACCGACTCGACCACCCCGCTCTGCCCGATGAACGGCGTTGCGCCGTCCAGCGGGCGGAACTGGCCCTGGCCCAGCACCTGCCAGGCACAGCAGTCGTAGTCGCCGATCCGCCCGCCACCGGCCTCGAACACGGCCTGCTTGACCGTGTCGAGGTGGCTTGGCGGGACAAAGAACGCGAGTTTGTACAACTCAGTTCACCCAGACCCGCGCATTGCGGAACATGCGCATCCAGCCGGCGTCCTCGCTCCAGTCGTCCGGACGCCAGGAGTTCTGCACCGCACGGAACACCCGCTCGGGGTGCGGCATCATGATGGTGACGCGACCGTCGCGGCTGGTCAGGCCGGTGATCCCGCGCGGCGAGCCGTTCGGGTTGGCCGGGTAGCGCTCGGTGACCTTGCCGTGGTTATCGACGAAGCGCAGCGCCACGCAGCCGGACAGGTCGGCTTCGAGCAGGGCTTGCTCGCTGGAGAACTCGGCATGGCCTTCGCCGTGGGCGATGGCGATCGGCATGCGCGAACCGGCCATGCCCTGCAGGAAGATCGAGTTGGACTTCTGTACCTCGACCATGGCGACACGGGCCTCGAACTGCTCCGAGCGGTTGCGCACGAAGTGCGGCCAGTATTCGGTGCCCGGGATCAGCTCGTGCAGGTTGGACATCATCTGGCAACCGTTGCACACGCCGAGGGCGAAGCTGTCGGTACGCTCGAAGAAGCCCTGGAAGGCATCGCGGGCGCGGGCGTTGAACAGCGCCGACTTGGCCCAGCCCTCACCGGCGCCGAGGACGTCGCCGTAGGAGAAGCCACCGCAGGCCACCAGGCCCTTGAACGCGTTGAGGTCGACGCGGCCGGCGAGGATATCGCTCATGTGCACGTCGATCGCATTGAAGCCGGCGCGGTCGAACGCCGCAGCCATCTCCACCTGGCCGTTGACGCCCTGCTCGCGCAGTACGGCAACCTGTGGACGCACGCCCTTCTTGATATAAGGCGCGGCGATGTCCTGGTTGACGTCGAAGCCCAGCTTGACGCTCAGGCCCGGGTTTTCTTCTTCCAGCAGCAGGTCGAATTCCTGGTCGGCACACTGGGCGTTGTCGCGCAGGCGCTGGATCTGGTAGCTGGTTTCGGCCCAGACGCGTTGCAGCAGGCGACGGTCGCCGTCGAAGAGCATCTCGCCGTTCAGGCTGATGGCCACTTCGCCGTTGTTGACCGGCTTGCCGATCACCGCGACGCAGTCGCCCAGGCCGGCGGCGCTGAATTGCGCCAGCACGTCCGGAGTGGCGTCCTGGCGAACCTGGATCACCGCACCCAGCTCTTCGTTGAACAGCACGGCGGCGACGTCGTCGCGGCTGTCGGCCAGGGTGTCGAGGGTCAGGTTCAGGCCGCAGTGCCCGGCGAAGGCCATTTCCAGGGCGCTGACCAGCATGCCGCCATCGGAACGGTCGTGGTAGGCCAGCAGGTGACCATCGGCGTTGAGGCCCTGGATCACGGCGAAGAAGGCTTTCAGGTCTTCGGCATCATCGACGTCCGGGGCCTGGGCACCGAGCTTGCCGTGGGTCTGGGCGAGGATCGAAGCCCCCATGCGGTTCTGCCCGCGGCCCAGGTCGATCAGGATCAGGTCGGTTTCGCCCTTGTCCATGCGCAGCTCTGGCGTGAGGGTCTTGCGCACATCGACCACCGGCGCGAAGCCGGTAACGATCAGCGACAGCGGCGAGGTCACGGTCTTCTCGGCGCCTTCGTCGCTCCAGCGGGTCTTCATGGACATGGAGTCCTTGCCCACCGGGATGGTCAGGCCCAGCTCGGGGCAGAGTTCCATGCCCACGGCCTTGACGGTGTCGTACAGACGGGCGTCTTCACCCGGGTGGCCGGCAGCCGACATCCAGTTGGCCGACAGCTTGATATCCGAGAGTTTCTCGATGCGCGAGGCGGCCATGTTGGTCAGGGTCTCGCCGATCGCCATGCGCCCGGACGCCGGAGCGTCGAGCAGGGCCAGCGGAGTGCGCTCGCCCATCGCCATGGATTCGCCGGTGTAGACGTCGAAGCTGGTGGCGGTGACGGCGCAGTCGGCCACCGGGACCTGCCATGGGCCGACCATCTGGTCGCGAGCGACCAGGCCGGTAATGGTGCGGTCGCCGATGGTGATCAGGAAGCTCTTGCTGGCCACGGCCGGATGACGCAGGACGCGCTCGATGGAGTCGGCCAGTTCAAGCTTCGACGGGTCGAAATCATCGCCCAGCTCGGCTTCGCGGGTGACCGAACGGTGCATGCGCGGCGGCTTGCCCAGCAGCACTTCCAGCGGCATGTCCACCGGAGTATTGCCGAAGTGGCTGTCGGTAACGGTCAGTTGCGGCTCTTCGGTGGCCTCGCCGACCACCGCGAACGGGCAGCGCTCGCGTTCGCAGATGGCCTGGAAGCGCTCGAAATCGACCGCGCTGACGGCCAGCACGTAGCGTTCCTGGGACTCGTTGCTCCAGATTTCGTGCGGGGCCATGCCCGGCTCGTCGTTCGGCACATTGCGCAGTTCGAAGCGACCACCGCGGCCGCCATCGTTGACCAGCTCGGGGAAGGCGTTGGAAATGCCGCCGGCACCGACGTCATGGATGAAGGCGATCGGGTTCTTGTCGCCCAGTTGCCAGCAACGGTCGATGACTTCCTGGCAACGACGCTCCATTTCCGGGTTTTCCCGCTGCACCGAAGCGAAGTCGAGGTCGGCGGAGCTGGCGCCGGTGGCCATGGACGAGGCCGCACCGCCGCCCAGGCCGATCAGCATGGCCGGGCCGCCGAGGACGATCAGCTTGGCGCCGACGGTGATTTCACCCTTCTGCACGTGCTCTTCACGGATGTTGCCCATGCCGCCGGCGAGCATGATCGGCTTGTGGTAGCCGCGCACTTCGTCGCCATGAGGGGTGCTGATGGACTGCTCGAAGGTACGGAAGTAACCGGTCAGCGCCGGACGGCCGAACTCGTTGTTGAACGCGGCGCCGCCCAGCGGCCCTTCGATCATGATGTCCAGGGCGTCGACGATGCGCTCGGGCTTGCCGTACGGCTTTTCCCACGGCTGTTCGAAGCCCGGGATGCGCAGGTTGGACACGGTGAAACCGGTCAGGCCGGCCTTTGGCTTGGCACCGCGGCCGGTGGCGCCTTCGTCGCGGATCTCGCCGCCGGAGCCGGTGGAAGCACCCGGGAACGGGGCAATGGCGGTCGGGTGGTTGTGGGTCTCGACCTTCATCAGGATGTGCACCGGCTCCTGCACCGCGCCGTACTGGCGGGTTTCAGGGTTCGGGAAGAAGCGCCCGGCCACGGAACCGACGATCACCGAGGCGTTGTCCTTGTAGGCGGACAGCACGCCTTCGCTGTGCATCTGGTAGGTGTTCTTGATCATGCCGAACAGGCTTTTTTCCTGGCTCTCGCCGTCGATATCCCAACTGGCGTTGAAGATCTTGTGACGGCAGTGCTCGGAGTTGGCCTGGGCGAACATCATCAGTTCGATGTCGTGCGGGTTGCGCTTGAGGCCCTGGAAGGCATTGACCAGATAATCGATCTCGTCTTCGGCCAGGGCCAGGCCCAGCTCGACGTTGGCCTTTTCCAGCGCGGCGCGACCGCCACCGAGGATGTCCACGGCGGTCAGCGGCTTGGGCTCGGCGTGGCTGAACAGGCCGGCGGCCTCTTCCAGCCTGCCCAGCACGATCTGGGTCATGCGGTCGTGCAGCAGCTCGGCGACGCTGGCGGCGTCGGCATCGCTCAGTTCACCGGCAACGTAGTAGGCGATGCCGCGCTCCAGGCGACGAACGACTTCCAGGCCGCAGTTGTGGGCGATGTCGCTGGCCTTGCTCGACCAGGGCGAGATGGTGCCGAAACGCGGCATGACCAGGAACAGGCGACCGGCAGGCTCCTGCACCGGGACGCTCGGGCCGTACTTGAGCAGGCGCGCAAGCACTTGCTGTTGGTCGGCGGTCAGATCGCCGTCAACTTCGGCGAAATGAGCGAATTCAGCGTACAAACCATTAACAGCGGGGACTTTCTGGCTCAGTTGCTCGAGTAATTTACCGTGGCGAAAGGCAGAAAGGGCAGGAGCGCCGCGCAGGATCAACATCGTCGGGACAGCCTCAAGAAGGGGGTGTGCTTGGAGGCCGTGCATTCTAGCCTAAACCGATGCGTCAGGCACCCGAAACGCTGCATCCGTGCCCATCCGCATGTCGGCAAGCGCATTCCAGGCGTGTCGGCGCTTTCGCCGGGGGACCGAAGTGCGGTGAAAAGTCGCAAGCACGGCGGGCGATAGCAGACAAGCCATCTGTTGTCGAGATATGGCGCGGCAGGCCCTTTGCGTATACTGCACCTTATGTCTGCCCACTCCGTTCTGCGCCAGCGATGCGCCCAATGGCTCGTCGCACTAGGACTCTTCCTGATGCTCGGTGCCTGCGTTGAAAAACCCAGCACCCTCGAACGCATCAAGGAGGATGGTGTATTGCGGGTGATAACCCGCAACAGCCCGGCCACCTATTTCCAGGACCGCAACGGCGAAACCGGTTTCGAGTACGAGCTGGTCAAGCGTTTCGCCGACGACCTGGGCGTCGAACTGCAGATCGAGACCGCCGACAACCTCGACGATATCTTCACCCGGCTCGGCCAGCCCAACGGCCCGGTGCTGGCCGCCGCCGGCCTGGTCAGCAGCGAGCAGCGCAAGACCCAGGCACGCTTCTCCCACCCCTACCTGGAAGTCACCCCGCAGGTCATCTACCGCAACGGCAAGACCCGGCCCACCAATGCCGCCGGCCTGGTGGGCAAGCGCATCATGGTGCTCAAGGGCAGCAGCCATGCCGAACAGCTGGCGGACCTGAAGAAGCAATACCCCGGCCTGGAATACGAGGAGTCGGACCAGGTAGAAGTGGTCGACCTGCTGCGCATGGTCGATGAAGGCCAGATCGACCTGACCCTGGTGGACTCCAACGAGCTGGCGATGAACCAGGTGTACTTCCCCAACGTGCGCGTCGCCTTCGACCTGGGCGATGCCCGCGACCAGCGCTGGGCCGTGGCCGCCGGCGAAGACGCCAGCCTGCTCAACGAGATCAACGCCTTCCTCGACAAGGTCGAGAAGAACGGGACCCTGCAGCGCCTGAAGGATCGCTATTACGGCCATGTCGATGTACTCGGCTACGTCGGCGCCTACACCTTCGCCCAGCACCTGCAGGAGCGCCTGCCACGTTTCGAAAAGCATTTCCGCAACTCGGCCAAGCAGGAACAGGTGGACTGGCGCCTGCTCGCGGCCATCGGCTACCAGGAATCGATGTGGCAACCGGAGGTCACCTCCAAGACCGGCGTGCGCGGCCTGATGATGCTGACCCAGCGCACGGCCCAGGCCATGGGCGTGTCCAACCGCCTCGACCCGGTGCAGAGCATCCGCGGCGGCGCCAAGTACTTCACCTATGTGAAGGACCAGCTCGACGACTCGATCAAGGAACCGGACCGCACCTGGTTCGCCCTTGCCGCCTACAACGTCGGCAGCGGCCACCTGGATGACGCGCGCAAGCTGGCCGAGCGCGAGGGCCTGAACCCGAATCGCTGGCTGGACGTGAAGAAAATGCTGCCGCGCCTGGCGCAGAAGAAGTGGTACAGCAAGACCAAGTACGGCTACGCCCGCGGCGGCGAGCCGGTGCATTTCGTCGCCAACATCCGCCGCTACTACGACATCCTCACCTGGGTGACCCAGCCGCAACTGGAAGGCCAGGTCGCCGAGGGCAACCTGCATGTGCCGGGGGTGAACAAGGACAAGCCGGCGGAGCAGAGTCCTCAGCTCTGAGCGACACGGACTCCCACTGTGACGCTGTCGAACACAAAATCTACGGCTGGCCGAGGAAACCTGTGGGAGCGGGTTCACCCGCGATTACTCTCGTGGCCGCACCACCGCAATCGCGGTTAAAACCCCATAGGGTACGCGCTGAATCAGGCCTTTGCGCGGCGCGCCTTGAAGAACTCGCTGAGAATCGCCCCGCACTCCTCCGCCAGCACCCCACCTTCGTAGATCACCCGATGGTTGAGAAAGCCCTGGGTGAAGAACTGCCCTTGGCTCTGCACGATCCCCGCCTTCGGCTCCAGCGCGCCGTAGACCACCCGCTCGACCCGTGAATGCACGATGAGCCCGGCGCACATGCTGCAGGGTTCGAGGGTGACATACAGGGTGCTGCCGGGCAGGCGGTAGTTGCTCGCTGCCCTGGCCGCGGCACGAATGGCGACCATTTCCGCATGGGCACTGGGGTCGCTGTCGGTGATCGGCCGGTTGAAACCCTGCCCCAGTACCTGCCCGTGCTGCACCAGCACCGCGCCCACCGGCACCTCGCCGAGCGCCGCGCCTTGCGCCGCCAGCTCCAGGGCCAGGCGCATGAATTCCTGGTCGCGGCTGCGATCGATGATCCGTGGTCGCATCAGGCCACCGCGATCGCGGCCATCAGGCCGGTTTCCATGTGGTCGATGACATGGCAGTGGAACATCCAGGTCCCCGGGTTATCCGCCACCAGCGCCACTTGGGCACGTTCGTTCCTGCCCAGCAGGTAGGTGTCGGTGAACCAGGGCTCGACGATCTGCCGGCGGTTCGAGGCGATCACCTTGAAGCTCATGCCGTGCAGATGGATCGGGTGCTGGTACTGGGTCATGTTCTTCAGCTCGAAGATGTAGCTCTTGCCCTTCTGCAAGGTGGCGATGGGGCGGTCGGCGCAGGTCTTGTCGGTGATGTCCCAGGCCTGGCCGTTGATCTGCCAGAGGCTCGGCGGGCGTCCGTTGTCGGTGTTCACCGAGACCTTGCCCGCCCATTCGAAATTGAAGTTGAGCTTTTCGGCATTCTCCAGGTCCGGCTCGGCGATGGGGTTGGCCGGCAACGCGGGCGGCCAGTCACCGGGCTTGTCGGCGCTGGCCACCGAGCGCAGGGTGCCGAGACGGACGAAACCATCGCGCAGGGAAATGTCCTCGCCGGGCTCGGGAATGCGGATCGCCAGGCAGATGCGCATGCCCGGGCCGAGCCAGTACTCGTCTTCCAGCGGCCGCGGGGTGACGGGATTGCCGTCCAGCGCATAGACCATCGCCTCGCAATTGCCCTTGAGGTTCAGGCGATAGGTCCAGGTGTTGTCCAGGTTGAGCAGGCGCACCCGCACCACCTGGCCGGCGGGCAGTTCGGTCACGGCGTCGGCCTTGCCATTGATGGTGATCAAGCGCCCGGCGGTGCCGTTGCGCGCGGCCTCGCGGGGGATGCTGAAGGGCAGGAAGGCGCCCTGCTCGTCCACGTGCCAGGTTTTCAGGCTCAGGGTGCGTTCATGCTTGAAGCCGGTGGGCTCGCGTTCCTCGACGATCAGCGGGCCGACCAGGCCGCGGCCCAGTTCCTCGCTGCTGCTGACGTGGGGGTGGTACCAGTAGCTGCCGGCGTCCGGAACACGGAACTTGTAGTCGAAGAACTCGCCGGGCTTGACCGGCAACTGCGAGACATAGGGCACGCCGTCCATTTCCAGGGGCAGGCGGATGCCGTGCCAGTGGATGGTGGTTTCAACCGGCAGGTGATTGATGAAGCGCACCCGCAGCCAGGTGCCCTGGCGCACCCGCAGTTCGGTACCGGGCGCGGACGGCCCGAAGGCCCAGGCCTCGGTCTTGAAGCCGGGGACCAGTTCCACGTCCAGCGGCGCAGCGATCAGCTCGTAGTCGTGCCCGGCATTCTCGTCCTCGACCTTGCCCAGCCAGTAGCGGGCCGCACCACCGGCACCAAGACCAACCACCACCAGGCCGGTCAGGCCCTTGAGCATTTGTCGACGGGTAAAGGACATCGGGACAGGCACCTCGGCTTCGCGGAAACAGCAACTGGCCAGCAGGGGCCAGCGTGAAGGGCGAATACGATACACCCGCATTTGCGAAATATTAAGTGAAGACTTGTCGCAGGAGTGTGTTGCTCTTGAGGGCCTCATCGCCGGCAACGCCGGCTCCCACAGGTATCGCGTGCACCGCCAGACCCTGTGGGAGCCGGCGTTGCCGGCGATGAGGCCCTCAGCAGCACAGAAAAATCTAGTGAAACATCCCTTCGATCACCCGATGCAACGAAGCCGGCAGCATCGGCCCATGGTTCAGCCCTTCGAAGCGCTGGTAACTCACCTCCAGCCCCGGCACTTGCTGCAATTGCGCCACCAGCGCCCGCGCCGGCCCTTCGTTATCCGCGCCGCCCGGAGCACGCGGCCGGGCCGGCTCGGCGGTACCGCGCATCAGCAGCAACCTCGGCCGCGCGTCGCCCAGGCGCCCGGCCAAACCCTCGGCCTCGGCCACGATTGCACCGTCCCGCCACCACAACGACGGACTCGCCGCCGCGTAGCCACTGAACGCCTCCGGCCGGGTAAACAGCGCATGCAGCACCGCCAGCCCGCCGTAGGAATGGCCCCATAATGTCTGCCGCCGAGGATCGATCGGCGCCACCCCGGCCACCACCAGCCGCATGCGCCCGACCAGCAGATCGAGAAACGCATCCACGCCGCCACTGGGCTGCCCGGTCAGCGGATCGACCTGCGCCTCCAGCCCCGCTACCCATGGCGTGTAGTCCCGGGTCCGGGCAGTACGCTCGATGCGCTGCTCGGTCCGGTACCCCACCGCCACCAGCAGCGGCGCCTGCCCGCCTGCCAGCCTTTCCAGTTCTGCCGGCTCCAGTGCACTGAGCGCGGCATTGCCGTCGAGCATCCACAGCACCGGGTAGCCGGCCGCAGGCGCCGGCCGGGCCGGCTTGCCGACCCACAACCGGTAATGCCGCTGGCCATCGGCGGAATCAAGATCAAGGGTGCTGAAGCGATACGCCGCGCCCTGCGTCTGCAACACCGCAGCCTGCATCTTCTGCTCCGGCTCCGGCCGTGCCACAGCGCTGCCGGCTACCAACAGCAGGCCAAGAAACAATGGCGACAGATTCATCAGAACGATGCCGTCAGGCTGGTGTAGAAGGTCCGGCCCGGCTCGTTGTAGGTTGCCGCGCCGGCCCCGTCGATATTGTTCACGCCCTGGGCGTTGCCCTCGCGGAACAGGCGCTTGTCGAACAGGTTGTCGACGCCGGTGGTCAGGCTCAGGTTGTTGCTGAAGGCGTAAGTCCCGCTCAGCCCGACCAGTGCATACGGCGACAGTTGGTTGTTGGCGTTACCGGTGACCCGGTCGCCGTGGTAGTCATACTTCTTGGGCGTCTGCTTGCCGTACCAGGCAACGCTGGCCTGCAGTGACAGGTCGTCGGTGGCCTGCCAGTCGAGCATCGAGTTGAGGGTGTACTTCGGCGTCACCGAGAGGGTCTCGCCGGTTTCCTTGTTCTTCGATTGCAGCATCCAGGTGAAGTTGTTGCTCCACTTCAGTTGCTCGGTCAGCGGGATGGTCAGGGTGCCTTCCAGGCCTTCGACCAGTGCCTTGGGCACGTTGTCCCACTGGTAGATCGCCGCGTTGGCATAGCTGCCGGTGCCACCACTGGCCTGCCCGACCGGGCTCAGGCCGGACTCGATCTTGTTCCTGTAGTCGTTGCGGAAGTAGGTCAGGCCGGCGACCCAGCCGTCCTGCTGGAATTCGATGCCCAGTTCCTTGTTGACGCTGGTCTCGGCCTTCAGGTCGGCGTTGCCTTGCAGGTAGCAGCTGGTGCTCTGCCCATAGCAGCCCTGGCCGCGGCTGTAGAGCAGGTAGTCCGGGTTCAGCTGGTACAGGTTCGGCGCCTTGTAGGCCCGGGCGATACCGGCTTTCAGGGTGAGGGTATCGGTCAGCGCGTGGGACAGGTTGAGCGACGGGCTCCAGTTGTCGCCGACCACGCTGTGGTGGTCGAAACGCAGCGCCGGAGTGAGCATGGTGCCGGGCAGCAGCTCGATATTGTCCTCGGCGAACAGCGAGAAGATCTGCGCCTGGGAGCCGGTATCCCGCCCCGTACCGCTCAGCCCGCCGACCGCGCCGCCTTCGCTGGTGGTCTGGGTGTTGGCACTCGGGTCGTCGAGTTTCTGCTGGCTCCACTCGGCGCCCAGGGTCAGGGTCTGGTCGCGCAGGGCGTGCAGCGGCAGGTTCACTTCGCCGTGGGCGGTCAGGTCGCGCAGGGTCGAGGTGTAGAAGTCGGTGTTGCTGAAGATGCCTTCGGTGCCGCCGGCCAGGCCTTCGTTGATCCGCTGGTTGCGGGTCTTCTCGTATTGCAGGTAGGCCATGGTGCTGCCGAAGTCCCAGTCGCCGCGATGGGTCACGGCGTAGTTTTCCCGGTAGAGGATGTTGGTCTCGTGACCGAGCATGCTCTTCACGTTGGCGTTGGAGTTGGTGTTCTGGGTATCGCCGGTATAGAGGTTGCCCTGGCGGCTGAAGCCCGCTTCCAGTTCCAGGGTCTGCTCCGGTGTCAGGTGCCAGCTCAACTGGCCGTTGACGTCCTTGTTGCGCACGCCTTCGCGACCCGCCGGCAGGGTACCGGCCTGGTTGCCGGTGCGCGCGGATTCATGCCCGGCATTGATGTCCCAGTCGTCGGCGTCGGTCTTGGCCACATTGCCGTAGACCCGGTAGCTGAGAGTGTCGGTGAGCGGCCCGTTGAGGCCGAAGGTCATGCGCTTGCTGGCGCCTTCGTCGCGGTGGCTGGGGAAGTTCTGGTACACCGTCACGTCGCCGTGGGTCTCGGCCCCGGCCTGCTTGGTGATGATGTTCACCACCCCGCCCATGGCCCCGGAACCGTAGCGCGCAGCTGCCGGGCCGCGTATGACCTCGATGCGCTCGACCTGGTCGGCCGGCACCCAGTTGGTATCGCCCCGGGAATCGCGCTCGCCGCGCCAGCCGTAGCGCACCGAACTGCGGCTGCCGACCGGCTTGCCATCGACCAGGATCAAGGTGTTTTCCGGGCCCATGCCACGGATATCGATCTGCCGGTTGTTGCCGCGCTGGCCGCTGGTAGAGTTGCCGGTCAGGTTGACCCCCGGCATGGTGCGGATGATCTGCGACAGGTCGGTGGCCGGCGGGCGCTTCTTGATGTCCTCGGCAGTGATCACCGAGACACCCGGCGCCTGCTTGGTTTCCTCCAGTGCGGTAGCAACCACGTTCTGCGGCTGCAGCTCGACCACATCGGCCTCGTTGGCCGCCTGCACAGCGGTGGACAACAGGCAACCGGACAACATCAGGAAGGGAATGCTAGGGAAAGCGCGGGGCGACATCATCGATCTCCGGGACGGGCGCTGAATGCAAGAGATCACGAATGATAATGAATGCTAATTGAGAGTAAAGCGCATTAACTTTCTAAACATTCCGCCGCCGGCATTCGCAGATGCAGGACCAACCCCGGGTTGGCGTTGCTCGCCCAGAGCTGGCCGCCTTGCAATTCGATGGCGCGGCGGGCGATGGCCAGGCCCAGGCCAAAACCGGCGCCGCTGCCGGCCAGGCGCTGGTAAGGCTCGAAGATGCGTTGCAGGTCAGCCTCCGGCACGCCAGGCCCCTGGTCGCGCAGCTGGAAATGCCAGAAGCCGCCTTCGCGCTGCCCGCTGAAGCTCACCGTGCCACCAGGCGGTGAATGACGGATTGCATTGCGCAGCAGGTTTTCCAACGCCTGGGCCACGCTGTCCAGATGGCCTTCGATCCAGCAGTCGGCTGGCAGGTCGCAGGGCAATCGCGCGCGCTCCCAGCCGCTTTCGAAGCAGCAGTCTTCGCACAGGGCTTCCCACACCGAGAGCATCTGCACCGGTTCGCTGGGCAGTTGCGGCTTCTCCGTGTCCATCCAGGCCAGGTCGAGGGTGTCTTCCAGCAGCCGCTGCATATCGTCCACTTCCCGTACCAGGCGCTCGCGCAACTGCTCCGGCGGCAGGACGCTGTCGTGGGCGATGCGCAGGCGCGCCAGCGGTGTGCGCAGTTCATGGGACAGGGTGCGCAGCAACAGGCGCTGCTGCTCCAGGCTGCGGCGCAGGCGCCCGGCCATGTGCTCGAAGGCCTGGGCCAGTTCGCCGAGTTCATCGCGGCGGTTCTGCAATGGCAGGCCGGGGCTGTCCAGGTCGTCCGCACGCAGGGCGTCGGCGCGGTCACGCAGGCGATTGAGCGGCGCCACCAGAAGGCGATAGAGCAGCAGGCCCAGAAGCACGGCCAGCATCGCGGGCGCCACGCCATGGGTGACCAGGTGCGTCCAGGGCGTCAGGCCGGTGGGCAGCAGGCGCTCCGGCAACTGGATGACCAGGCGCCCGGTCTCGGGATGCTCGGGAAAGGCGATGCTGACATAGGGCAACTCGTCCTGCAGGCGCCTGCTCATGGGCCAGTCGAGCTTGCGCATGAAGGTCAGGTGGCTGGCTTCCTCGGCGCTGAACGCTGTGGTGCCGAGGCTTTGCAGGTCCGCCCCGACCAGCGCGACCCAGGTATTTTCCCTGCTCGCCAGGGTGCGGCGGTATGCCTCGGCGCCCTGCGCACCGCCCTCGCGCCAGGCCTGTTCCGCCTCGGCGGCATAACGCGCCAGGTATTCCTGGTCTGCCGAGCCGAGAAAGTAGCTGCTGCGTTCCACCGACAGGCCCCAGGTCCAGATCAGCCAGGTCAGCAGCAGGCAGAAGGCGACCAGCAGCAGGGCGAGCTTCCACAGCAGCGGATGGCGGCGCATCAGGACGGCTCCGTCTCCACCAGGATGTAGCCCTGGCTGCGCACCGACTGGATCTGCACATGCACGGCACCGATGGCTGCCAGCTTGCGTCGCAGGTTGCACACGTGCACATCGAGGCCGCGGTCCAGCCGGGTATAGGCGCGATGCAGCACGGTCTGGTAGAGGAAGGCCTTGCTCAGCGCCTCGCCGGGATGGGCGCGCAGGGTCGCCAGCAGACGGTATTCGGAAGCGGTCAGGCCGGCATGGCGACCTCGATGCACCACGTCCTGGCCATTCTCGTCGAGCCGGACGGCGTCCCTCGCCGTCGTGCGCCGGTCCAGCGCCACCCGGCGCAGCAGGGCATCGACCCGGGCATCCAGCTCGGCCAGGCTGAAGGGCTTGGGCAGGTAGTCGTCGGCGCCGCGGGTAAAGCCGCTGATGCGGTCCTGCTCGGCGCCGAGCGCAGACATCAGCATCACCGGCACGGCCTGCTCGCGGCGTAGCTGATCGAGCAGGCTCAGGCCGTCGATGCCCGGCAGCATGATGTCCAGGAGGACCAGGTCGAATGCGCCCTGCTCAAGGACAGCCTGCGCCTGGCTGCCGTTTTCACAGGCGTGGACCGCGAAGCCTCGACGCAGGAAATGGCGCTGCAGGTCCTGGCGCAGGTTGAGGTCGTCTTCGGCGAGGAGAAGTCGAGGGGACACGGGTGGCGAACTCTGCACGGAAAGTGATTGCAATTGCGAATCATCCCACTTTGGCGCGGGACAGGGCAATGACATCGGTCAGGCACCGCGAGGGATTATTCCACCTGAAGCAATAAAGAACTGCGAACAAAGCGTATTCCGCCAAAAAGCATCCGCTTCCACACTGTCATCACGGATCGGGAATCACCCCGCCCCGCATAACTACAGTCAGGAGCCGGACCATGAAGATTCATCACCATCCCCTCTCGGGCCATGCCCATCGCGCCGTACTGTTCGCTTCGCTGCTGGGCGTGCACCACGAGCTGGTCGAAGTGGATCTGGCCGCTGGGGCGCACAAGTCACCCGAGTTCCTCGCCCTGAACCCGTTCGGGCAGATCCCGGTGCTGGAAGATGGCGAGATCGTGGTCGCCGACTCCAACGCGATCCTGGTCTACCTGGCGAAGAAAGCCGGGCGCACCGACTGGCTGCCGGAAGATGCGCCGGGCGCTGCGCGTGTGCAGCGCTGGCTGTCGGTAGCCGCTGGCGAACTGGCCTACGGTGCCTGCGCCGCACGCCTGATCACCGTGTTCAACGCCAGCTTCAACGCCGAGGAAGTCATTGCCCGCGCCCATTTGCTGCTCGAACGCCTGGAGCAGCACCTCAGCGATCGCGACTGGCTGGCCGCCGACCACCCGACCATCGCCGACGTAGCGATCTACAGCTATGTGGCCCAGGCCCCGGAGGGCAATGTCGACCTGTCCGGCTACCCCGCCGTCAATGCCTTCCTGAACCGCTTCGAAGCGCTGCCCGGCTTCGTGCCCTTCACCCAGAGCCGGGCCGGTCTGAGAGCCTGATCCCCTGCCCAATCCACGGGAGTAATCGACATGGCCAAGCACCTGAAAAAGCTCTCCACCTGGCATGAAGGCGAGAAATTCATCCAGGAGAAAGTCGGCGTTGCCGAGCGCATGGAAGGTGTCGGCCAACGCGTGGTGCGGGATTTCATGCCCGACCAGCATCGCGCGTTCTATGCCGGGCTGCCCTTCATGGTGCTGGGCAGCGTGGATGCCGAGGGCGATGCCTGGGCGACCGTACTCGAAGGCCGGCCCGGCTTCATGAGCTCGCCCTCGCCCACGACCCTGGATATCGCGGCCCGACCGGACCCTCTGGATCCGGCCGGGCACGGGATGCACGACGGCGCAGCGGTCGGCCTGCTGGGCATCGAGTTGCATACCCGGCGGCGCAATCGCATGAACGGGGTGTTGTCCAGTCTCGACGCCGGCTTTCGGGTCGACGTGGACCAGAGCTTCGGCAACTGCCCGCGCTACATCCAGTTGCGCGACTTTTCCTTTGCCCGGGATCCGCAGGCTGCGTTTTCGGGGCAGCTAGAGGAGCTTGCGCAACTCGATGCCGCCGCGCGCCGGTTGATCGAGTCTGCCGATGCGTTCTACGTCGCCACCTACGCCGACCGCGAGGCGCGCCGCCAGGTCGATGTGTCCCATCGCGGCGGCAAGCCCGGTTTCGTCCGTGTGGGCGAGGACGGCCTGCTCACCATCCCGGACTTCAACGGCAACCTGTTCTTTTCCACCCTCGGCAATATCCATCTGAACGGCAAGGCCGGGCTGTTGTTCGTTGACTACGAAAACGGCGATGTGCTGCAGGTGACCGGCGATGCCGAGGTGATCTTCGAGTCACCGGAAATCGCCGCTTTCCAGGGCGCGGAGCGCCTGTGGAGCTTCAGGCCCCGGCGCATCGTGCGGCGCCCGGCAGGCCTGGCCCTGCGCTGGACGTTCCGGGCCAAGGGCGAAGCCGAAAGCTCGCTGTTGACCGGTGACTGGCAGCGGACGGAGGAACGCCTACGGGTTGCCTCGCTCGCCAGCCAATGGCGGCGTTTCAGGGTGACGCAGGTGGTACGGGAAAGCGCGTCGATCAATTCCTATTACCTGGAACCGCAGGACGGCGGCGGCCTGCTGCCGCACCTGGCAGGCCAGCATCTACCGATACGGGTGTCGATCCCGGGCGCGGACAAGCCGTTGATCCGCACCTACACCCTGTCGACCGCGCCGTCCGACGGCCACTACCGCATCAGCGTGAAACGCGACGGGCTGGTCTCGACCTGGCTGCATGAGCATCTGCACCAAGGCGATACCCTGGAAACCCGGGCTCCGGCTGGCGACTTCACCCTCGACGGCAGTGGCGATCGCCCTGTGGTGCTGCTGGCCGGTGGCGTTGGTATCACGCCGATGCTGGCGATGGCACGCCATCTGGCATTCGAAGGCCGGCGTACCCAGCGCATGCGCCCGGTCACGCTGTTTTACGCGGCACGTTCGAAACAGGAGCGGGCGTTCGACCAGGAACTGGGCGAGCTTGGCATCACGCTGGTACGGGTGCTCAGCGATACCCGCGATGCCGAGGAAGGGCTCGATTACGACGCCGCCGGCCGGATCGACATGCCACTGCTGACGCGTCACCTGGCGTTCGGCGATTACGCGTTCTACCTGTGCGGATCACCGTCCTTCAGCCAGTCGCTGTACGACGGGCTGCGCGGATACGGCGTGGCGGACGAGCGCATTCATGCCGAAGCCTTCGGGCCGGCCTCGCTCAAGCGTTCCACCGAACCACGGCCGACCGCCCTGCCCGGCCTGGCGCCGGCCAGCACATCGATACCGGTGACCTTCATCGATTCATTGAAGGAAGCGCGCTGGGAACCCGGTTCCGGCACCTTGCTGGAACTGGCCGAAGCGCGCGGCCTCGCCCCGGAATTCAGTTGCCGCGAAGGTCACTGCGGCACCTGCAAGACCCGCCTGCTCAAGGGCGCGGTCAGCTACATCAAGGAACCCGCCGCCAAGGTTGGCGAGGATGAAGTCCTGGTCTGCTGCGCGGTACCTGCCGGCGAGGACCCGATCCAGCTTGCACTTTGATTTGTCTCATTCACTCAGTTTCAGGAGCCTTGCCATGTCTCGTCCACCACTGCCCCCGTTCACCGAACAGAGCGCCATCGAAAAAGTCCGCCTTGCCGAGGATGGCTGGAACAGCCGCGACGCGGCCAAGGTCGCCCTGGCCTACACCCTGGATACCCGTTGGAGAAACCGCGCCGAGTTCGTCAACAACCGCGCCGACGCCGAGGCCTTCCTCACCCGCAAATGGAACCGCGAACTGGAGTACCGCCTGATCAAGGAGCTCTGGGCCTTTACCGGCAACCGCATCGCCGTGCGCTACGCCTACGAATACCGCGACGACAGCGGCCAATGGTTCCGCGCCTACGGCAACGAGAACTGGGAGTTCGCCGAGGACGGGCTGATGCGTGCCAGGCATGCCAGCATCAACGAACAGCCGATCCGTGAGGAGGATCGCCGGTTCCACTGGCCGCTGGGCCGGCGGCCGGACGATCATCCAGGCCTGAGCCACTTTGGTTTCTGAAGCGGACACCGGACCAGGAAATGGCACATAATCCCGGGCACCCCGACCGTGTCCCGGGTCTTGCCGGAGACACTCAAGACACGCGACCGTACCGAAGGAAACACAGCGCAATGGATCGTTGGCTGGCAATGCGGGTGTTCGTCAAGGTGGCGGAAACCGAGAGCTTCGCCAAGACCGCCCGGGCGGTGCATATGAGCGCCCCGGCGGTCACGCGGATCATCGCCGCGCTGGAAGACCTGGTCGGTGCCCGGCTGCTGGTGCGCACCACCCGCTCGGTCAAGACCACCGAGGCCGGGGCGCGCTATCTCGCCGATTGCCGGCGCATCCTTGGCGATATCGCCGAAGCCGAGGCTGCAGCGGCCGGGCATTACCGCGAGCCGTCCGGCACCCTCGCGATCACCGCGCCAATCCTTTTCGGGCAGTTGCATGTGCTGCCGATCATCACCGAATACCTCGATGCCTACCCGGGCATGCACGCGCGCACGCTGTTCATCGACCGCCAGGTGAATATCGTCGAGGAAGGTCTCGATGTGGCCGTGCGCATCGGGCATCTGCCGGATTCCGGGTTGACCGCGGTGCGGGTCGGGGCGGTACGGCATGTGATCTGTGCCGCGCCGGGCTACCTGGAGAAACGCGGTATACCGCAAACCCCCGCCGACTTGAAGGACCACCGCATCGTCGCCTCCAACAGCTCCTGGGCTTTGCCGGAATGGCGCTTTGCCGGAGGACAGCGAGTCTCCATCGACCCGGTGCTGATGTGCAATACCAACCAGGCGGTGATCGATGCGGCGCGTTCAGGGTGGGGTTTGACCCGAGTGCTGCATTACCAGATCGGGCCGGCGTTGCGGGAGGGGGAATTGCAGGTGGTGCTGGAGGACTTCGAGGAGCCGCCGTTGCCGATACACCTGGTGTATCCGGAGGGGCGACAGGCGCCGGCGAAGGTGCGGGCGTTCGTGGATATGGCGGTGGAGCGGTTGCGGGGGGATCCGGTGTTTGGGTGACCGAATACCCGGTCACCACGCTTTCGGCTCCGCATTCAGTACTTGGTGATATCAGGCGCCGTATGGCCATCGCCGTGCAACGAAAGCTCCCAATGAACGCCAGTATTGGCGCCAAGCAGGCTACTGATAAGTCCGAAGTGGGTCGGGTTGCTGTCCCAATAGACAACAGAATCACGAGCGTCGGTGAAAGTCAGACCGGCACGCAATCGTTGCTCCTCCAGCATCGTGTCGAGAACTTTGCCGTGATAGGTAGAAGGCAACTGATTACGAAAAATAATTCTCGGGTTCCGGCCGTGTGCAACGTACTCGACGATCTCCACGCTGACGTCCTGCAACCACACCGGCGAAAACGGCGTCACGGTGTGACTCTTGACGTATTCCGCAAGCACCGTAGCGCCGTTCTTTTTGTCCTTATCCATCGTTTCAAGCAGGCTCATGATCAGCGTGGGCGCTTCCATCAAGTTGCTGCTGTGCGAGGACGGCTTGTCCGCCATGGTGCAACCGATCACGATTTCGTGCAGCTCGCACGTCGTGGTCTTGACGTTCGGACAGTGCGTCAGGATACGCTGGACAACTTCCCAGGTCGGATGACGGAAACGACCATGCATATTGGCGCTGAAATGTACGAACGAAGCATTTACCTCCCTGAGGAACCTGGGCGAGAAAGAATCCGCGCTACCGTGATGCCCGCCGGAAAGCAGAAATGACTGCAGGTGACCTGCCCAGCCCGACTTCGCCAGAATCTGGTACTCGGTCGAGAAGGTGGCATCCGCACACACCAGCACCTGGTCATATGTGCCGCCGTCGTAGGTGGGATCCTTGTAGCGAATGCATACCACCACGCTCGAACAGTTCGCCTCCGTCCCCGGCTTTGCCGAGTTGAGCTCGAGAAAGGTGCTGATGGTCGACCCGGAGGCCACCGGAGCGTTGGCGCAGACGATGAATACGTCGAAACCGGGAGTTCGGGTCTGGACCAGGCGTTGGTCAGCGGGCAGGTTTGGAGCTTCGGAGTAGAGAGCTCCTTCGTTGATCAGGCAATCGACCAGCTTGATGTCGATCTCCTTGAGAAAACCGGCGAGATCGCCTTTGCCGCTTCCGCTGTAGTTCGATACGTTTCGGCCACCGCACAATACCTTGCCGATGCTGAAGCCGCGCAGCACCTTCTCGACCTTGTTCACATGGTCCTTGTCCGGGTGCGAAATGATCAGGTAATCGAGATGGTTTTCCTTCTCGAGATAACCGTTGATCGCTTTCGTGGCATTGATCACCAGTTCGTCGGCTATCGCGTCCTCTGTAACACTTCCGCAGTCGATCAGAATCGATTCATTGCCAGGCCCGATGACCAGGGTCGCGTTACCCTGACCGATATCGATGAACAGGATTCTGAGAGGAACGGGTACATTGACGGTGTCGATTGCCCGACCGGGTCCGGAGTGAACAAGCGCCTCTTCCTCCATCCCCGTGTCCATGTCCGTCGAATCCGTCATAGGTGTGAACAGCCCACCAGCGACGAAACCATTGAGCTGGAGTTGCCTGGCTAGACGCTCTTTGTCTTCATCGGATATATCCAAACCGGTAGCGCTCCTCTATTGCCCAACGTCATCCGACGATTGATCGTGCACCGCATACAGGCGCTCCCTGAGCAGGCTATCGATACGCCCGGTCACCTCAAGGCCCTGAAGCCCCTGAAACGTCCGTACCGCTGCCTCCAGTTCGTCTGCCGATGGCGCTCCTTCACGGCGTACAAGTATCCCCAGATTTGCCAGACGATGAGCGACGCCCTGGTCGTCCTCCAGCGGCCCGAGGCCTCCAAACCGCAACCTCAAGGTGAGATCACTCCAGTAACCATTGGACTGGATCTCCAGTACACCCTCACGGCTCTGCGCCGGCAACCAGGTGGCCAGCACGCCGTTATCGTCCGTCCATCCATCAAGCACGAGGTGTTTGTCCACGGTCAGCAAGTAAGCACATCGACCCACCGGACGACCACCCGACCGGACCTGCAGGCGATAGATCGCCGGTATGCCTTTGCGCTGCAGGACATAGCGCTTGCCGATGCTTGCGGCAATCGTCTTGCGCCGCCTGGCGGGAATCGTCAATTCGTCCCCCGGCAACAATGCATTCATATCCTGACGCCCTTGGCGCAGCGATTCATTGCCCGGATCGGCCCAGATCGTCTGGGCAAAATGCCCATGTAACTCGGACAGGCTGATCGTGCTTTCCCCCGCACTGATCGTATGGCGTATCGGAGATGCTACGGATGCCTGTGGAGGATTCTGCCAGGCAGCAGGCTTGGGGTTTCCCTGCACGGCCGTGCCCACAACCGAAGTCTCGGCGAGCGACCAGGCATCCTGATCGAGTTCGAACAGGGACAGGCTATAGTCGCCCTCCTCCAGCCCCTCGAAACGCGCCGAGCCATCGCTGCCGGTCAACAAGCGCAGCACTTGGTCAGGAGCCCGCTGCAGTTCTACGGCGATGTCGGCCAGCGGTTTGCGGTCCGCGCCGACGACACAGACTTCGACCACCTCTCCAGCGCCAAGCGGGCACGCTTGTATCGCACTATCGGTCATTCGACTGCCTCCCGCGCGCCGCGCGCCTCAGAGCGAAACGGGCTCGGGTTTCCCGGTTGAGGGCATCGCGCTCGATCTGCTGCGTACGTTGATCACATAACCTGGCCAAGCGTGCGGAGGGCAAGCTGATACGCTCCTCGATCAGGTATTCGTGCATCCATGCCAGTGCAGGTTGCTGATCGAAGTCCCAGCCATGCAATACCGCCAACTCAAGGTAGCGATACCAATCGTCCTTGTCTTGCAATCCATACTCTTCGGCCCGAGCTACCGCCTGCCGTACCCGTCGGTACAACGCAATCGGGCTCAGTGCCGTCAATCGCTCGGGATAACTACCGCGCAAGGCATCGCACAATCCGGCGATCTTTCGGCGGCGGCAGTGCGCTGCGAGATGCGCTATCTGCGCCTCACGGATAAGGATCATGGTTGCGTCCCCGTCTGGCTGCCGCCGCCAGCAGCGCCCATTCTTCATGCAGCACGGCCTCATCCATCATCGGTGCGCTGCCTCCCAGGCACCGATACCAGCAACCGCTTTGCGCAAGCCCGACCTGCCGGTCGGAGTCCAGGCACTGAAATCCTGCTGCAGAGAGCACACGAAGCGAGGATATGTTGTCGGCGAGCACCGAGCTGTAGAGTCTTTTCATGCCTTGCGCTTCGGCGCTGCGCTGCACCAGTTCGAGAACTGCGCGGCCATGACCACGACCACGAAAGGCCTTGCCCAGCCAGAAATGAAACGACCCGATCGCTCCCCAGCACCGAAGACCGTAGGCGCCTACCATGCCGTGCTTGGCATGTACGACGGCATACAATTGATGACCTGCCCTTCGCTCACGGCTGATCCAGGCACGAGACGCCTCAACACTGGCGTGCAGCGGCAAGCGCACTTGATAGGCAAGTACGGGGTCATCCTGCAAGGGGAAATAGAGGTGCGCCCAGCGCGGTTTCAATGCAATCGAGGACAGTATTGGCGCAGGCCTGGAGACTGTCTGCCTGCGAAGCGCCCTGAAAAAGGCCGTTCGCGCGGCCTGCTCCGCTACGATGAACGGGGAGCGGATATCCGCGAAGCTGGGCGGCACCGCCGACGGGGCATTTTCCATAATGCTACTAATTCCGCTGCCGTAAGTGCCTGCTAAGATGCCATAGAAGCGATGTGCCATCGATACCCTCAGGCGTTTCGGGGGATAACGATTCAGTAACTAGCGACCTGAGGCCTGATCTGGCGATGTAGAACGTTACCCGAACTCCCAGCCCCCAAAAGCCGAAAGCCCGCATTTACGCGGGCTTCCGGGGTATTTCTTACCACTTGATGCCGGTCTATGCCGGACGCGGGATCATTCCCACTCAATCGTCGCCGGCGGCTTGCTCGACACATCGTAGGTCACCCGCGAAATCCCTTCGATTTCGTTGATGATCCGGCCGCTGACAGTCTCCAGCAGCTCGTACGGCAGGTGCGCCCAGCGTGCGGTCATGAAGTCCACGGTCTCGACGGCGCGCAGGGCGACGACCCAGGCGTAGCGACGGCCGTCACCGACCACGCCCACCGATTTGACCGGCTGGAACACCACGAAAGCCTGGCTGGTCTTGTGGTACCAGTCGGCCTTGCGCAGTTCTTCGATGAAGATGTGGTCGGCACGACGCAGCAGGTCGGCGTATTCCTTCTTCACTTCACCGAGGATGCGCACGCCCAGGCCCGGACCCGGGAACGGGTGGCGGTAGACCATGTCGTACGGCAGGCCCAGTTCCAGGCCGATCTTGCGCACTTCGTCCTTGAACAGTTCGCGCAGCGGCTCGACCAACTTGAGGTTCATTTCCTCCGGCAGGCCACCGACGTTGTGGTGCGACTTGATCACGTGGGCCTTGCCGCTCTTGGCCCCAGCCGATTCGATGACGTCCGGGTAGATGGTGCCCTGGGCGAGGAACTGGATGTTCTCCAGCTTGCTGGCCTCGGCATCGAACACGTCGATGAAGGTGCGGCCAATGATCTTGCGTTTCTTCTCCGGGTCGGACTCGCCGGCCAGGTTGCCGAGGAACTGCGCTTCGGCGTCGGCACGGATGACCTTGACGCCCATGTTCTCCTTGAACATGGCCATGACCTGGTCACCTTCGTGCAGGCGCAGCAGGCCGTTGTCGACGAAGACGCAGGTCAGCTGGTCGCCGATGGCGCGGTGCAGCAGCGCGGCGACCACCGAGGAGTCGACGCCGCCGGACAGGCCCAGCAGGACGTTGGCCGAACCCACCTGCTCGCGAACCTGGGCGATGGCGTCCTCGACGATGTTCGAGGCGGTCCACAGGGCTTCGCAACCACAGATGTCGAGGATGAAGCGCGACAGGATGCGACCGCCCTGCTTGGTGTGGGTCACTTCCGGGTGGAACTGCACACCGTAGTAGCCGCGGGCATCGTCGAACATGCCGGCGATCGGGCAGCTCGGAGTGCTGGCCAGGACGTGGAAGTCCTGCGGCATGCGGGTGACCTTGTCACCGTGGCTCATCCATACGTCCAGGCCGAGCACGCCGTCGTCATCGACATGATCCTCGATGCCGTCCAGCAGGCGGCTCTTGCCGACCACGTCGACACGGGCGTAGCCGAACTCGCGCAGGTCCGAACCCTCGACCTTGCCGCCCATCTGCTCGG
Organism: Pseudomonas bharatica; assembly: GCF_048586865.1. Lineage (NCBI taxonomy): Bacteria > Pseudomonadati > Pseudomonadota > Gammaproteobacteria > Pseudomonadales > Pseudomonadaceae > Pseudomonas > Pseudomonas bharatica. The sequence continues at coordinate 77,130 of NZ_JBMAWR010000026.1, forward strand.
CCATGGTCTGCATGCCGTAGCAGATGCCCAGCACCGGCACGTTCAGGTCGAACACGGCCTGCGGCGCGCGCGGGCTGTTGGCTTCGTGGACCGACTCAGGACCGCCGGCGAGGATGATGCCGCGCGGGTTGAAAGCACGAATCGCTTCATCGTCCATGTCGAACGGATGCAGTTCGCAGTACACGCCGATTTCGCGCACGCGGCGGGCGATCAGCTGGGTGTACTGGGAACCGAAGTCGAGAATCAGGATGCGGTGAGCGTGAATGTCGAGGGCCATGACTCAATCTCGTCAGTGGTAATCGGAAACGACGCGGGGCTGTTCGATAACAGCCCCGCTGAACGGTGTTGCCAGGAGCATCAACCTACGCGGTAGTTTGGCGCTTCCTTGGTGATCTGTACGTCATGCACATGGGACTCGGCCATGCCAGCACCGGTGATGCGCACGAACTCGGGCTTGGTGCGCATCTCTTCGATGGTGGCGCTGCCGGTGTAGCCCATCGACGAACGCAGGCCGCCCATCAGCTGGTGGATGATCGCGGCCAGTGCGCCCTTGTAGGGGACGCGGCCTTCGATACCTTCCGGTACCAGTTTCTCGGCGCCGGCCGAGGAGTCCTGGAAGTAGCGGTCCGAGGAGCCTTGTGCCTGGGCCATTGCGCCCAGCGAACCCATGCCGCGGTAGGCCTTGTAGGAGCGCCCCTGGAACAGTTCGACTTCGCCCGGGGCTTCTTCGGTACCGGCGAACATCGAGCCCATCATCACGCACGAAGCGCCGGCGACGATGGCCTTGGACAGGTCACCGGAGAAGCGGATGCCACCGTCGGCGATCAGCGGAACGCCAGTACCTTCTAGGGCTTCGGCGACGTTGGCGATGGCGCTGATCTGCGGCACGCCGACGCCGGCAACGATACGGGTGGTGCAGATGGAGCCCGGGCCGATCCCGACCTTGACCGCATCGGCGCCGGCTTCGGCCAGGGCCTTGGCGGCAGCGCCGGTGGCGATGTTACCGCCGATCACCTGCACTTGCGGGAAGTTCTCCTTGACCCAGCGAACGCGGTCGATAACGCCCTTGGAGTGACCGTGGGCGGTGTCCACCACCACCACGTCGACGCCGGCGGCAACCAGGGCGGCAACGCGCTCGCCGGTGTCCTTGCCGGTACCGACCGCGGCACCGACGCGCAGGCGACCCTGGTCGTCCTTGCTCGCCAGCGGGTAGGCCTTGGCCTTCTCGATGTCCTTGACGGTCATCATGCCCTTCAGGTTGAAGTCGGCATCGACGATCAGGACCTTCTCCAGGCGGTGCTTGTGCAGCAGCTCGCGGACTTCGTTCTTGTCGGCGCCTTCGCGCACGGTGACCAGACGCTCTTTCGGCGTCATCACGTCGCGCACGGCAGCATCGAGGCGGGTTTCGAAACGCACGTCGCGGGAAGTGACGATGCCGACCAGGTCGCCGTTGTGCAGCACCGGTACGCCGGAGATGTTGTTCAGGCGGGTCAGCTCGAAGAGGTCACGCACGGTGGCCTCGGCATCGATGGTGATCGGGTCCTTGACCACGCCGGCCTCGAACTTCTTGACCTTGCGGACTTCGCCGGCCTGCTGCTCGATGGTCATGTTCTTGTGGATGATGCCGATGCCGCCTTCCTGCGCCATGGCAATGGCCAGGCGGGCTTCGGTCACGGTATCCATGGCGGCGGAGACCAACGGAATGTTCAGCTCGATGCCACGGGTCAAACGGGTCTTGAGGCTGACTTCGTTGGGCAGTACCTCGGAATAGCCAGGTACAAGGAGAATGTCGTCGAAGGTCAGGGCTTCTTGGCTGATACGCAGCATCGCGGGGGCTCCCGGGCGGGAAAAATGGAAGCGCGCCATTATACTCATGCGCGCCGTTTCGCTCAATGTAAAGATGGGCCTTCGGTCAGTTGCCCGACAGCGTTCCACGCACCACGGCTACCGGCTGGTCGAGCCAGTCGGCGAAGGCGTCGAGGAAGGCCGGTTTGAAACCGGCATCGGCCCACCCATTGAAGATGAAGCCCAGGTTGGAAAAGGCACACGGCTGGAGAAACAGAAAGCCGTTTATATCGTCTTCATGGCCGCATTCGGGACAGGTGAAGTTATCGGTCTGCGCTGGCATCCACTCTTCGAGGCTTTCGAACAGCGCCTCGCCGATCTCCCGGCGGCACTCGGGGCAGCCCGCTTCCTCAAGGAAATCCACCGACGGCGTATAGATGCAGCGCTTGGTGATGATCTCCAGGCCGTTGATCCGCTTGCCGAACGGCAACAGCTCGGGGCGCTCGACCACCTTGCACGCGCCCTCGGCGATGGCATGGGCCATGCGGTTGCCGGTGCCGCCGCAGGTGCTCAGGCCCTCCTCGACGATCTTCTCGCGCACCAGCCAGCGCAGGATGGCCCGGGCACGGGCTTCGTGCACGGGGATGGAGGACATTCGGGGAACGATGATGCTCTGGGTGATCATGACGGCGGTCGGGTCGGCTCAAAGTCACCAGTTTACCTGACTCAGCCAGCGCCCGATCAGCGCCACCCCACTGGCCAGCACCAGCCAGGTCACCAGGCGCACGAATGCCTCGCGCGACATGTTCAAGGTCAGGCGCCGCCCTACCCGCAACCCGAGCACCATCATCGGCAGCAGGCACGCCGCCAGCAGCAGCAACGGCAGGTCGGCATAGACCCCGGCGATCAGGAACAGGCTCAGGCGCACCACCGTGCTGCAACTGATCAGTGCGCTTTGGGTCGCCCGCACCTGCTCCGTCGAGTCCAGCCGGGCATTGAGGTACAGCGCATAAAGAAAGCCGCCACTGCCGAACAGCGCGCCGAACAGCCCGCCCACGGTTCCCGCCGGTACCGACCAGCCCGCCGCCAGGTTCGCCGGCCTGACCTTCACCGTCAGGCTGTACAGCGCGTAGGCGCTGATGAACAGGCCCATGAGCAGCATCAGCACATCGGCATGCAGGTTGAGCAGGAACACCACGCCCAGTGTGCAGCCCAGGGCCATGAACGGCAGCAGGCGCAGCAGCTCGCCCCTGTTCACCGCCTTGCGCGCCGGCAGCCAGTTGCCAAAGGCGGCGACGAAATCCAGCAGCACCAGCAGCGGGATGATCCGCGACAACGGCATGAAGTTGATCAGGATCGGGCCGGCCACCAGCGCAGTACCGAATCCGGCGATGCCGAAGACCACGTAGGCAGCCGCCACACCCAGCAGGATCGGCAGCCAGTCGAGCAGGGAGAACGGCAATTGGGCGAACAGGTCGGCGAGCATTGGGGCACTACCTTCGATTGGTTTTCAGCGCACCTTAACCAGTGCGGAGCCATGCCGACTAATATGCAATATCGCCATTAGCCATCTCGAAACGGCATAGCTCATGATCTCGACCCGCCAACTGCGTTACTTCGTGGAAATCGCCGAAAGCGGCAGCTTCAGCGCCGCCGCCGAACGCCTGTACATCGCCCAGTCGGCCCTGAGCCGGCAGATTCGCGAACTGGAGCAGCAACTGGATACCGCGTTGTTCGAACGGACCGCGCGACTGCCACGCCTGACCGCTGCCGGTACGGCGTTCCTGCCCAAGGCGCGCAACCTGCTGCAGGACCTGGACAAGGCCAGTGACCTGGCCCGCGCCGTCGGCCAGGGACGGCGCGGCAGCCTGCGCCTGAGTCATTCCAGCACGGTGCCATTGACCGGGGCCTTGTTGCAGCAGGTCAGCAGCTATTTGCATGACAACCCTGGCGTATCGATGGAGATAGCCCAGCTTTCCTCGGAGGGCCAGCTTGAAGAACTGGTCGACGGACGCCTGGACATCGGCCTGCTGCGCTTGCCTGTGCTACGCCAGCATGAAGGCCTGTGCGTCGAGCCCTTGTTCCAGGAACCGCTGTTGCTGGCGGTCGCCGATACCCATCCCTTGGCGCATCACGACAGCATCCGGCTGGCGGATCTGTCGGACCAGCCTTTCATTTCCATCCCGCATCGCCAGCGTGGCGGCCTGAGCTACCTGTCGGCGGAACTGTGCATGGCAGCCGGATTCTTTCCGCGGCCGGCGCGGGTGGTGTCGCGCAAGACCACTCAACTGCAATTGATCCAGGCCGGTTTCGGGGTGGCGCTGCTGCCTCGCTGCATGCAGGACATCGCCCCGGTTTCGCTGCGGTTCATCCCTTTGGTCGATCCCGGCTGCGTCAGTACAGTGGCCATGGCCTACCGTCGCGACGCCGGGCCGTTGGTCAGGCAGTTCCTCGGGCATATGCAGGCACAGCGTGCTTGACCCTGAAGTAACTACAGGGTCCAACCTTGGTGAAAACACGGAGGCTTTGCCATGCGCACGCAACAGGACTATCTACAACGCACTGAAATACTCGACTTCGACGCACCGGCGATCACGCGCCTCATCGACTCGCGCGGCTGGCGGCAATTGCCAGCGGAACAGGCGGCCCGTGCCGTCTACGAGTTCTGCCGCGACGAGATCCTGTTCGGTTACAACGCGGGTGCCGACAGCCTGCCCGCCTCGGCGATCCTTGCCGAGGGCCTGGGGCACTGCAACACCAAGTCCAACCTGCTGATGGCCCTGCTCCGCGCCCTCGGCATTGCCTGCCGGCTGCGGGCCTTCACCATCGACAAGCGCCTGCAGAAAGGCGCGATGACCGCGTTCGTGTACTTCATGGCGCCGCGGGAAATCCTCCACACCTGGGTCGAGGTCGAGCTGCACGGGCAATGGGTAGTGCTGGAAGGGGTGATTCTCGACCAGCAGTACCTGCGCGCGGTACAGGACAGGTTCAGCAACTGCCAGCACGCCTTCCTCGGCTATGCCGTGGCCACCCCGTCGCTGGCCGAACCGGCCGTGCAATGGACCGGCCGCGACACCTACATCCAGCGCGAGGGCATTGCCCGCGAGCTGGGGCTATACGCCTCGCCGGATGATTTCTACCGCGAGCACAAGACCAACCTGAACGGAGTGAAGGGCTGGCTGTACCACAACTTCTTCTACAAGCTGCTCAACGACAATGTGCGCAGGATTCGCGAAGGTGCACCGGGTAGCCAGGCCTGCAATCATCAATCAGGTTGAAAAATAACGACGTGTCCTCTGTGGGTTCATCGGAGCGCCGAACCGCCGCGATTGCAGTGGTGAACTCACCATAGCTATCGCGGGTAAACCCGCTCCCACAGGGGACGCGTCGTGCTCGCTGCGCTACAGCGTCATCCCGCCTCAAAACACCAGGCTCAATTCCACGAACGTCACGCTGTTCTTCTTCCTCACCCCGAAGTAACTCTGCCGGGCACCATGAAAGTGGTCCACCCCGGCCCCGAGCTTCACCGAATCAGTGAGCGAATAGCTGGCCCGTGGTCGCACTACGTAACTGCTGCCGGTCAGGTCGAGCACCGCCGACATTTCCAGCTTCAAGCGCTCGTTGAAGAACATGTCGGACACCCTGCTCGTCAGCCCCCAGTCACGCCGGCCGAATTCTGAGTTGAGGCGGTCGGTACCCTCCTCGACCAGGCGCAGGATGCCGCTGTCGGCAGGCTCGCGGTAGTCGCGCCAGACTCCGAACAACTGCAGGTTGAAGTTCGCCGAGTCGCCGAAGTTGCGGTCGGCACCGACCACGATCCGGCTGACCTTGCGCCGTTCGTCCCGGCACCCGGAGCACTCCAGGTGCAGCCGCTCGTGCGCGAACTCGCCACGTACCGTCCAGTCCCCCGTGGCCCAGGCAAAGTCCGCACCGATGGCGCGCTTGCGCTCGTAGGCGCTGATGAAGCGCGGCGCCGGTGCCAGCAGCGCCTGGTAACGCGGCGCGCGCTCGTAGCCATCGAACCAGGACAGCGACCAGTCGAGGCTGTCGCCGGCGTGGTCCAGCTTCAGCGCCGCTTCGAGGGCATCGGGCTCGTCGCGCTTGTCGAGGTTGGCCGGCAAGGTCCCGGTGGGCATGCGGTTGGCATCGAAGTCCGCCACCACTGCGGTCAGCGACAGGCTGTCGTCGAGGTCGTGACGCACCTGCAGGGCGTTGATGCCCATGCGCTGTTCGTCGTCCTCCGGCACCAGCAGGGTCAGATCGCGGGGCGACAGGTAATCGGTGGGGTTGATCCGGTCGGAACGACCCCAGGCGATGATCTGCCGCCCTACCCGCCAGCGCCAGGCATCGTTGCCGGTCTCGAGGTAGCCCTCGCGCAGGCGGCCGCTGTAGCCGTCTGCCCTGGCGCTGTCATCGACCCCGGCACGCCCGGCGAGCACCAGGCGCAACTGCTCGGCGAGGTCGAGGTTCCAGTTGACCAGGCAGGTACCCTTGGCGATATCCCCGCGGTCGTCCAGGTTGCGGCTGGACGACCAGTAGCCCGTACGGCATTCGCCGTACGGCAGTGCCTCGGCCACGGCGTCGAGAGCGGCACCGAGGCTGGCGAGCAACACAAGCAGATGGGCGCGCATGATTCACTCTTGCCGTTCGAGGTAGCCGTTGCTGAAGTAGTTGTCGCTCACCGCGACGTTGGCTTCGAAGCTGTCCATGCGCACGCTGGTGGAGTGGCCGGTCTGGTGATTGCTGACCGTGACCAGCATGGGCTGGTACTTCTGCCGCGCCGGATCGACCAGCTTCAGCTCAGTGCTCAGCACGGTTTTCTGCAGCGCCTGGCCGGCGTCGTACAGCTCCGATTTCAGCGCCACGAAGGAGTCGTTGGCGACCCAGCTGATGCGCTTGGAATAGCCACTGTTGCTGGCGATTTCCGCGGTTTTCGGCAGCGACTCGATCACCTGGGTGGGCACGCCGTCCAGGCTTTCCTCCCGCAGCAGACGGTGGGTCCAGTCCTGCGGCTTGTGGCCGATCAGGTCGCCGTAGGTCAGGTCGGTGCCGACGAAGCTGCGGCTGTTGTTGCTGCTGGCCAGGCGCCGGGCCTTCTTCAAGGTCGGCAGATAGACCCAGACATCATCCTGCGCGGCCTTTTCGATGATCAGCGTGGTGGTATTGCGCACATCCCCCGGCGACAGGAAGCGGATCACCCGGCGATTGTGCGTGCCGTCGTCCTGCAGGCGGGTCGCGGCGAAGGTCTTGCGCACCCGCTCCTGGCCGGAGGCATTGGTCAGGGTGAAGGTGGACTGCGACAGGGAGCTGTCCATGCGTGTCGCCTGGTAGCTGCGCGCCATGATCTGCTCGGCATCGGCGGCCTGGGCCGGGGCGGGCCGGAACAGGCCGAAGGCAACCACCAACAGCAAGGGCAGGACGGCTCCGGACACGGGCTTCTTCATGCTGTGGTCTCTGAGGAACGCGGGCGGGAAGGCCTTCATCAACGCCGGGATCAACACCAGGGCGCACAGCGCGCTGACGATCATCGACAGGACGATGAGGAAGCCGAACCAGATGTGGATATAGAAGTTGAAGGAGAGCATCAGCACCGAGTAGCCGCCGGCGATCGCCGTGGCCACGTAGACCACCGCCTTGCCGGCCGTGCGCATGGTTTCCTGCAGGGCCAGGTCGAAATCGCCGAGCCGGCGCAGTTCCTCGCGCATGCGATAGAGGATGTAGATCGCATAGTCGGCACCGATGCCGATGGCCATGGCCGAGGCCACCGAGTTAGGCGTATTGAGCGGAATGCCGGTGGCGCCCATCACGCCCAGGTTGACCAGCACGGTGACCGCCAGCGGGATCACCAGGTACAGGCCACCCACCAGCGAACGGAACACCAGGGCACCGGCGAGGAAGATCACCCCCATCATTTGCAGGATGTTCATGATCTTGCCGTGCACCAGGGTTTCGCTGAGGGCCGAGGACTGCGGCACGCTTCCGCCGATCTGCACCTTGACGCCAGGCGGCAGGCGCTCTTCCACGTAACCGCGGATCGCCTCCACCAGCCCGGCGGCGTAGGTGCTGCTGTCGTTGCGGGTCCAGACGATGAGGCTGGCATTGCGGTACTGGTAGTCGATGTAGGCGTCGAAATCGGTGGGGTCGCCCGACATCGAGTACAGCAGCAGGTATTGGGACACCATGTCCCGGGAGTCCGGCACCCGGTAGTAGCGCGGATCGCCTTCGTTCATCGATTGGCCCATCTGCTTGATGAAATCGACGATGGAAGTGGTCTTGCCCACATCCGGCAGGGTTTCGATGAAACGCTGGGTGTCTTCGATCAGGCGCAGGGTGCGCGGGTCCTTCAGGCTGTCGACCTGGTCGCCCTGGAACACCACATAGAGGGTGTTGGTACCGGCCAGCTTGCGATTGAGGAATTCGTCATCCTGGTACACCGCCAGGCCGCTGCCGAAATAGCTCTTGGTGGAGTTTTCCTTGTTGAGGAACTGCAGGCCGAGCAGCGATAGCAGCGCAGTGGCCATGAACACCGCGACGATCAGGCCGCGACGCTTGAGGATCAGCGAGGTCAGCCGGTCGGCAAGGCGATCCCAGACCCGTGGCCCCTTGGCCGCCTGCGGCTTGACCGCCGGCGCCGGCAGGTAACTGCGCAGGGCCGGGATGAAGGTCAGCTCGATGAACAGTGCACTGAGGATGCCCAGCCCGGTGAACAGGCCGAAGGTGCGGATGGTGGCGATCTCGAACGTCACCAGGGAGAAGAAGCCCAGCGCCGCCACTCCGCCGGCGGTCAGCATCACCGGGGCGACCCGGCTCAGCGATTGGACGATCGCACGGTCGTTGAGCTGCTGCGGCGAACCCGTGGCGCCGCCGTGGGTGAGGCGGTCGTATTCCTCGTAGTAGCGCTTGAGGATCTGTACCGCATGCCCGGCGGCGACCGCCAGGATCAGGATCGGCGTGGTCGCGTTGAAAGCGTCCATCGGCACCCCCACCGCGCCCATGATGCCCAGGCCCCAGATCACCGCGAGCACCGCGGTCAGCAGCGGCAGGACCAGGCCCTGCACGGTACGGAAGGCCTCCAGGTGGATCAGGCCGATGATCACCAGGGCGATGGGAAACAGGATGGCCATGCGCTGGGCGAAGCGTTCCACGGCCGCGAAGAACACCGGCGAGCCGCTGGCAGTGATCCGGATATCGCTGGCCTGGTGGGTGTCGATGACCTTCTGCACGCCGTCCATGATCTTGCGGAAGCCGCCCTGGTCGGCGTGGATGGCGAACGACAGCGACACCAGGCTGTCATCCTCCGCCACCAGCGTGCCGCGGTACACCGGATTGCCGGCGAGGCGCGCCTGCAGGCGTGCAATGGCGTCGGCGTCGATGGGGGTGTCCAGCAACGGATCGACGCGCATCTCGTCGGCACCGCCTTCGATCGACCTGGCCTTGGCCGCCGTGACGCTCATCAGGGTGTGTCCCTTGACCCCGGGCAGCACGGCGATTTCCTCCGACAGCTGCTGGAGAGTCCCGAGGATCCGTGGTGTCAGCGCGCTGCCGCCGCCTGCCGGACTGATGCCGATGACCACCACATGCTTGGAGCCGAACAGCGCTTCGGCCAGGTTGGTGCCGATCACGCTCGGGTGCGCCTGGGGCAGCATGGTGTTGGGATTGATGACGATCTGCAGGTTCCTGACCTGGGTGGCGAACAGCACGGTGGCCAAACTCAGGGCGACAAGGACCCACAACCTGGATCTGACGATCCAGGCAACCGTTTTTCCTATCATGATCAACTCATCCTTTAGATGAACTTCGATTAATTGCCCAGATATGCCCGGACATAGCCGACGACGCGGGCGGCATCGTTATTGGCGCCCACGACGAGTTCGGAGGCGCGGCAACTGAGCCACTTGCGTCCCATCAGGAAAAAGCCCGGCTGCGCGGTCTTTCCCAACTGCCCGATCTGCGCGCCGAAGGTGTCTGCACCGGGCAATGCCAGCCAACTGGTGTCTTCCCGATAACCGTTGCACCAGATCACCGCCTCGACCGCTTCGTGGCTCTGGTCCTGGAACTTCAGGCCAGCCGCATCGGCATCGATGGCGCGGCCTTTTAGCTGCACGCCCAACTTCGCCAGCTCCGCGTTATTGGCACTGGCCACCGGAATCGGGTCGCGCTTGCGGATGATCGCGGCCACCCGGCTGTCGTGACGGGCCGACAATATTCCTGCCTTGTCCAGCCACCAGAACACGTCCTTGCCCAGGACCCGGTTGGGCACCAGCTTGCGCTGGCGACCACAGGCCAGCAGCACTCGATGCTGCGCCGCCAGCTCGAAGGCAATCTGGCGTCCACTGGCGCCATCGCCGACCACGGCAATGCGCGACCCGGCGGGCATGCAGCCGGCATCGCGAAACTGTCCAGCCGTCAGTTGCACCACCTGCTCGCCCAGGGCCTGGGCAAAGCCCGGTATCACCGGCGCCTGGTTGGAGCCGGTGGCGTTGATCACACTGCGGCAGCGCAGCACGTCGCCGGAGTCCAGCATCGCCTCGAAGCCGTCGGCGACGGCGCCCAGACGCAGCACCCGGCTGGCGAACGACACGCGCACCCGCTTGGCAGCCGCGAACCCTTCCAGGTAGTCGGCGAACTCCAGGCCCGTCGGATAACCCTGCGGATCGCCAGGCATGTCCAGGTCCGCCAGGCGGCAGAACTGCCGCGAGGTGAACAGACGCAGGCCTGTCGGC